>JBDHWA010000169.1:0-5383 GCA_039809945.1 Dehalococcoidia bacterium
GTGAAGAGCAGGTCGTTCGCCATCACGCGGGAGATGGAGCGCGGGAGGCGGACCGGCGCCCCGGCGAGCGGGAAGAAGCCAAGCGTGATCTCCGGCAGGCCGAACTGGGCGGCTTCTGAGGCGATGAGCAGGTCGCAGCTGAGGGCGATTTCGAACCCGCCGCCGAGGCAGTAGCCGTTGACCGCGCCGATGATCGGCTTCTTCGCGTCGAACTCGTGGAACCCGACGGCGTCGTCGGTGCGGAAGAGGCCAGAGACGCCGCTGGCCGCTGCCGGGCCGCCCGCGCGACTGCGGAGGTCGGCGCCGGCGCAAAACGCCCGGCCGTTGCCGGTGATAAGGCCGCAGCGGATGTCGTCACGGCTGCGAATCGCCTTCAGGGCGTCCATCAGCCCTGCCGAAAGGTCGGCATTGATGGTGTTCATCTGGTCGGGCCGGTTGAGGGTGATAGTGGCGACGCCATCGGCGACGTCGAACAGGACAGCAGGTTCGGGCGAAGACATCGGCGAACTCCCGGAGGCGGTTTCCCGGGACTCTACCGTTGTTAGTTGCACTTTGCAACTCACTTTGGACTGGGTTTCCGCTCCGCGAAAGGGGTATGCTCCCGGTGCGTGCTCGCGAGCACACGCTCCTGCCTCCGGAGGCCCCCATGGAATACCAGCACATCCTCTACCAGACCGACGGCCGGCTGGCGTTCATCACTCTCAACCGGCCCGAAAAGCTCAACGCGCTTTCGAACGATCTGCGCGGCGAGCTCTTCCACGCGATGAAGGAGGCCGAGGCGGACCGCGAAGTCGGCGTCATCGTTCTGCGCGCGAACGGGCGAGCCTTCAGCGCCGGGTACGACCTCTCGCCGTCTCGCGCCGCGGCCGAGGGGTCGACGTTCGTCCACCCACGATCCGGGTTGCCCGATACGGGAACGACGCACCCTGCGCACTACGACTGGTCGCGGCATGTGCTGCTGGCGAACTGGACCATCTGGGAGCTGGCGAAGCCGGTTGTGGCCCAGGTCCAGGGCTACTGCCTCGCCGGAGGGACTGAACTGGCAACGTTCTGCGACTTCCGGATCGTGGCCGAGGACGCCCAGATCGGGTACCCGCCGGTTCGGGCGATGGGCACGATGGACATCATGTGGGCGCCGTGGCACCTGCCGATGACGAAGGCTCGCGAGTTTGCCTACGTCGGCGACTCGTTCTCGGGCAAGGACATGGCGGCGATGGGCTGGGCCACCTATGCCGTTCCTTCGGCCGAACTGGCCCAGTTCACCGAGACGTTCGCCCGGCGCATGGCCAACATCGACAACGACATGCTGATGTACTCGAAGCGCTCCGTGAACCGCCAGTACGAAGCGATGGGCATCCGCGGCGCACTCATGTCAGGCACCGACGTCGAAGCCATGAGCAAGCACCGGCCCGCAGCGCAGGAATGGAACAAGCGTCTCCGCGAGGAGGGGCTGAAGGCGGCGCTGGAATGGCGCGATGGTCCCTTCCGCGACTTCCGCGGGGCGAGGGCCGACGCCCCCCACGACCGGCCAATCGCGGGGGCATAACAGCCTCGCGCCCATCCTCGTGATGGCCGAATTCGACCACCACAACCAGCCACTGGAGACCTTCCCCCCGGTCAGTCGAAAGAGCGCTGGACGATGTACCAGTGTGAGGCACGGCTCCTACCGGAAGCTCTCCTGGTGAGGGATCCTGAAGCGGCGAGCAGAGCGAGTCCCGGCGGTCAGCGGCCGGGCGGCGGGACAAGGAAGTCGCTAAAGCGGGCGGCGTCGAGTTCCGGTGTGCCGCTACAACCGCGGGCGATGGCGCGCACACCTTCGTTGGTGACCCCGACCTGAAGGTCGAGTTCCGGCGAGCCTTTGACCTCGAAGATGATGACCGCCTCGACACCAGTGATGTCGCCCCAGGCGCCGCCCGTTCGCGCGACGGCGTACTGCGTCCACGATTGTTCGAGCAGCCCCTCCCAGAGCGCCCGCTGGTCTGCCTCACTCGCCGCGTAGTTCCGTTTGCAGCCGCTGTCCTGTATCAATGCGGGCACTATCGTCCCCGCAGCCACGCCGGAAGGACAGAGCAGCGCCCCAGGCCCTGCCGCGGCAGAACAGGGCATACCAGCCAGATCCTGCTTCTCCACCAACCGGGCCGAATCATGAGACTCAACGGCCCTGGTTACGCTCGCCGCGAGAGTGGCCAGTCTGTCTCCGGCAGACGTCGGATTCGCATCCGACTCGGACGCTCCGCCGCACCCCACCATGAGGAGGAGTGCGACGGTGGTCCAGACGGCTGAGAGCAGTGGTCTTGGGATCGACGTCAGCTGGCCAGGGAGTCCGTCAGTGGCTGGCATAGTTGGGATTGTCCCACATGGTTTGCAGAGGATCTCGCCCACCAAGGAAGCCGACGACGGTTCCCCAACTCGTGTCATCCCGGGGACTCCAGTGTCACACCTCCCCGCACTGGCTTAAACCAGAAATCGCAAGCTCAGTGAAAACTCCCGCCCAATAAATCCCGCGCCATGATCAGGCGCTGGACTTCGCTCGGGCCTTCACCCACACGGCGGATGCGGATTTCGCGATACCACCGCTCGAGCGGGAGGTCCTTGGTCATCCCGTAGCCGCCATGGATTTGCATCGCACGGTCGACCACACGGCCGCCTGCTTCACTGGCCACCAGCTTCGCCATCGCCGCCTCGGTGCGGTACGGCTCGTTCCGGTTCGCCTTGTGGGCCGCCGCCAGCGTGAGCCAGGTGCTCGTCCGGATGTCGATCTCGTTGTCGACGATCATCCACTGGATGCCCTGCCGGGTGGCGAGGCGGTCACCGAAGGTTTCGCGCTGGTTCGCGTAGGCGATGGCCATCTCCTGGGCCTTCACCGCCACGCCGATGCAGCCGGCCGCATACGGGATGCGCTGGCGGCTCAGGCGGTCGTTCGCAATGCCGAACCCTTTGTTGACCTCGCCAAGGATGTTCGCCGCGGGCACGCGCAGGTCTTCGAACTGCAACTCGGTGGCGTAGTGCGTGGAGCGGAGGGTGTGGACCACCCGGCGGACGTGGAACCCCGGCGAATCCGCATCGACGATGAAACAGGTGATGCCGCCGCGTCCCTGCGTTGAATCGGTCCGGGCGAAAACGATGCCATAGTCCGACCTGTCCGCGCCGCTGATGAAGATCTTGCCGCCGTTGATCACCCAGTCGTCGCCGTCTTTGACGGCAGTGGTCTGGATGGCGCGGGCCGGGTCGCTACCACCCGAGGGTTCGGTCAAGCCGAAGAACCCGTGCTTCTCGCCACGCAGCGTGGGGTAGAGGTAGCGCTGCTTCTGGTCTTCATTCGCTTCGAACAGCTGGGCCAACCCGGCGCCGCCAAAGACGCCGTAGCAGGGCGCGTAGAGGCCGGCCCGGTGCTGGGCCATCTCGATCGCCATCAGGGTGCGGGTGACAAGGTCGACCTCGGGTCCGCCGTATTCTGGCGGGATGTCGAGGCCGTAGAAACCCATCTGGCGGACCTGGGCCACGAGCCGGGCGTGATCCTCAGGGTTCAGTTCGCTCCCATCCGGGTCGAGGTCGGCTTCGAGCGGGACGATTTCGTTGCGGACGAAGCGGCGCACCGTGTCCGTGATCAGTTTCTGTTCTTCCGAAAGTTCGAGGTCCATGCGGCGATTACCCCAGCCTGCCGAGTGCGGGCGTTCGTTCGCCCTGGTTGAGCGCGGGGAGCGCGCCATGCGCCGCCTGGTGGAGCATGAGCAGTTCGCGCCAGCGCGTCTGGTACTGGTTGTTCACTTCGAAGCGGAACCGGGCAGCCGCCCTGAGGCGCTTCTCGAGTTCGCTGCGCAGCCCAAAGAGGCTCTTCCCGCCCGCAAACCCGATGTAGATGATGCGCCCGCCTTCGTCCGCGAGCTGGAACACGCCCATCTGGCCGGGCAGGCGCGCCACCTCCTCCGCAGTCAGCGGAAGCCATGGCTTATCGAGATGAAGCTTCATAGCCGCGCAGTCTACGCCGCGGCAGCGCTGGAGGAACGCCACCCGGGACGAATGCTACTTCTTCTCGAGGTCGTCCAGCCGCTTCCAGGTCTGCCAGTCGAAGCGGGAGTGGTGGAGCAGGGAGCCAGCCAGGATACCGATACCGCAGGCTATTCCGCCGGTAATCGCCAGCCAGCCAGTGTCGTTCGCTGCGCCGAACCCCAGTGCGATAGCGCCAGCCGCCCCGAGCAGTGCCGGTCCGCTGGCCCAAACGTGACCCGCCTCATTGCGGTGAAGCGCAAGCAATCCTGTGCGAAGGGACATTGTTTCCTCCCGGCGCGCCTATCTGGGCGGCGCGCCAACGAATTGCGCGCAGATTACGCCCCTGTGAAGCGCGGCGCGCGCTTCTCCAGTCGTGCCGCCATCCCTTCACGCGCGTCGTTCGAAGTCCGGGCAGCATCGACGAGGGCGTCAACGTCGGCGTGGGGGATTCCGTCACGGAAGGCCATCTCCCGCACGAGCAGGGCCTTCATCGCCCGCAGCGAAAGCGGGGCGTTGGCGGCCAGGCGGTCGATGACAGCCGCTGCAGCGGCTTCGAGGCCTTCCGGGGGCGCGAGCCGGGCGATCAGGCCCAGCGCGTGCATTCGCTCCGCCGGGATCGGATCGCCGAGCAGGAGGATTTCGCGAGCAGCGACAGGGCCACCGACTTCGAGCAGCTTCTTGGCGAGGAACCAGCTCGGCGCGAGGCCGATCTGCGCCAGTGACATGCCGAACCGCGCCGCGGTCGACGCGACGACGATGTCGCAGTGCAGCGCCAGTTCGTTGCCGCCGGCGATGGCATCACCCTGGACGACGGCGACGACAGGCAGCGGGTATAGCTCGATGGCGTGGAGGACGCCCTCGATCGGGCTGGCGCCGCGGATGGGTCCGCCTTCGCCGCGCTCCTTCAGGTCCAACCCGGCGCAGAAGACCGGACCGTTCGCGCGGATGACCGTGACCCGCTCGCTCTCCGGCGGCGCGTCCGCAAAGGCGGCCGACAACTCGGCGAGCATCTGCGCGTCCATTGCGTTGCGCTTCTCGGGGCGGTTGAGCGTGACCGTGCGCACGCCTCCCGCCGACTCGACCAGGACTCGTTCCATTGCTCCTCCTCAGTGCCCTGCGCCACGGGGCTCGTTCGCGATGACGCCCGCGGCAAGCAGGCGTTCGATGGTGGCGCGGTCCTTGCCGAGGACCTCGCCGAGCACGTACTCGTTGTCGTCGCCGAAGCCGGGCGCCGGGCCGGAAACCGGCGTGGGTGTCCCTCGCAGGCGGAAGGCGACGCGCGGGTACGGCGTCGGCCCAACGCCCGGCGTCTCGACGTATTCGAACCCGGCGTACGCGCGGACCTGCGGGTCGGCCAGCAGTTCGAGCGCGTTCAGGACCGCCCCCGCGGGGA
>JBDHWA010000170.1:0-5363 GCA_039809945.1 Dehalococcoidia bacterium
GTCGCCGTTGCTTCCGGCGCTGCTGCGAGCAGCCCGTTCTGGTCTTGCTTGTCGCCGCCGCCGGAAAAGATGACAGCCGCCGCGAGCAGCCCAATCCCGGCGACCACGAGCGACCCGCCCAGCGCGGTCAGCAGGCGGTTCGTTTCACTCGGCGGTTGCTCGGCCAGGGGGAGATAGGCGATGTCGCGCGCGAACTGTACGACCGCCGCTTCGAACTCCCGCGGCTGCTCGATGTTCGCGGCGTGGCCTGCCTCAGGCAGGCGCACCTGGCGGATCAGGTCCGGCGGGAAGCGTTCGAGGAAGGCATCGGCGTTCGGCGCGAAGTCCGCGTCTTTTTCGCCGACGACCAGCAGCATCGGCGCCGAGAGGACCGGGTGGCGTTCCCAGATATTTACATCGACGACGAGCGATTCGGCGGTCCCGGCGATGCCCGCCGGCGTCAGGCGCTCAAAGTCGCGAGTCAGGCGCTCTTTCGATACGGGGTCAAGGCGCTTGCTGTGGGCCGGGTAGAGGCGGGTGCCCTTCATGAAGGCTGTGCCTTCGGCGCGGACCCGCTGGGCCATTTCGAGCATGCGCGGGCGGGCAGCCTCGCGCCATTCCGGGTTGCCCGCCGCCGAACTGGAGTTAATGACGACGAGGCCGGCGACCCACTCCGGCGCCTCGATCGTAAGGCGCAGGGCGAGCGCGCCGCCGAGGGAGTGCCCGCAGAAGAGCGCGCGCTGGTACCCCAGGTGGTCGAGCAGCTGGAGGATGCGGCGGATCGCGCGGTCTGGCCGGTAGGGCGCCGGGTCTTCGGGCGCATCGGAATCGCCGTGGCCGAGCAGTTCGACGGTGATGACCGTGAAGTACTCGCGCAGCCCCTGGAGGTTGGCTTCGAACGAGGCGCGGCTGGCGGTAAACCCGTGGATCAGGACGAGAGGCGGCGCGGCCTCGGGGTGAGGATAGAGCTCATACCCAATCCGCTCACCGGCGGCGCCGAATACTGGCATACGGGCACAATAGATGCCGCGGACCGCACGGGAAAGACCTCTGCCAAAAGACGCACATTGCGCACGAGAATTATCCGGAATGGCACTCGCCGGCAGGGAATCCCTGCCGGCGAGCAAAGGTGGGCGAACGTTGCCGGGCGGTTAGCCCGCGGCCAGCCGGAAGCGGCTCGTCACGTCGTTCAGGGCCGTCGCGAAGTCCCGCATCTGCGAGGCGGTCGCGGCGAGTTCTTCGGACTGCGCGCTGAGTTCTTCGGTCGAAGCAGAGACCTCTTCCGCGGACGCGGAGGTCTGCTCCGAGGTGACCGAGACCTGGGTGATGACGTCGCTGACGCGCGTCGTGCCCTGGGCCATCTCGCTGGCGCCCGAGGCCGACTCGCCGGCCAGGCTGGCGATCTGCTCGGTGGCGCTCACGATGCGCTCGGCGCCCGTGGCAAGCTGCTGGACCTCGGCGGCAATCTGCTCCATCTGGTCGCTCGCGCTCTGGACCGAGACGATGATGGCTTCGAGGGATTCGCCGGCGTTGGTGGTGATGGCGCGGCCTTCCTGGACATCCTTCACGCCGACTGCCATCGCCTGGACGGCGTCCTGCGTGCCGGTCTGGACGCGGGTGATGAGTTCCGCGATCTCGCGGGTGCTTTCGCTGGAGCGCTCGGCCAGGCCGCGCACGCTTTCGGCCACGACGGCGAAGCCGCGGCCCTGCTCACCGGCGCGGGCCGCTTCGATGGCGGCGTTGAGGGCGAGCAGGTTCGTCTGCGCGGCGATTTCGTCGATGGTGTTGACGATCGCGCCGATCTGCTGACCGAGTTCGCCGAGCTGGTCGATCCGCTCGGAGGCGCGGTCGACAGCCTGAGCGATGGACTCCATCGAGGCGATGGCCTGGGCGACTGCCTGCTTGCCTTCGACTGCGGAGGCGCGGCTTTCCTGGGCGGTGCGAGCGACGGCCAGCGAGGCTTCGGCTGCCCGCGAAATGCGGTCTCCCATGCTGACAGCGTCCTGCTTCGAAGCGTTGGCCGATTCGGCGCTGCTGTTGGCGCCGGCGGCAAGCTGCTCGGAGCCGCTCGCCAGCCGCGAGACTTCGATGCTCGAATCCTGCGCCAGCGAGTTCAGCGAGACGGTGGACGTGGTCACTTCGTTGATCGCGGTCGCGATCTGGGTGGTGGCCTGCGCCATCTGGGTCGACGACTCTTCGAGTTGCTGGGACGAGGAGAGGATGGCGACGGCCTTCTCCTGGACGGTGCCGACGAGTTCGTTGAGGCTGCCGACCATGCTGTGGAGCGCGTTGCCGAGGGCGTCCTGGCTGCCGCGAGGATTGACCGTGACGGCGAGGTTGCCGGCGGCCACTTCCCCAGCGGCGGCGACCATCTCCTTGAGATAGCCGGTCATCTCGGTGAAGGCCCGGCCGAGGTCGCCCATCTCGTCGCTCGAGCGAGCGTTGACGGACACGTTGACGTCGCCGCGCGAGAGCGCGGTGGCGGCGGCGGCCGCTTCCTTCGCTGCGCGCGAGATGGAACGAGCAAGGTAGACGCCGATGCCGAGACCAAGCAGCGCCGCCACGATGGACAGCCCAACGAGGAGCGTGCGGGCGCTGGATGCGCTGCTGGCGGCGTCCTTCTGGGCGTCGTCGGCGAGCTGGCTGTTGAACACGGCTGTCTCTTCGAGTGCCTTGTTCATTGCGGCGATGTTGGGAGTCATCTGTCCAGCGAGCACCTGGGCGCCGGGGATGTTCGAGGCTTCCAGCAAACCAAGCAGCTGCCTGCGATCCGAAATGACCTTCGAGACTGCGCTCTCGACCTTCGCCCACTGGTCGGCGTCAGCCTGGCTCGCGAAGGTCTGGTGGTATTCGCTCATCGCAGTTTCGGCTTGGGTCAGTTCTTCCCGCGCCTGCTCAATCCACTTCGTGCGCTCAGCCGGCTGCGTGGCCAGGAGCGCCTGCTTTTCGTCCCGGCCGCTGGCCGTCATGTACGTGTTCGTCTCGAGGGCGTAGCGCACGCCGAGGACGTTCTGGGCGTAGAGCGTCGCCGTTTCGTCGGCGGCCGCGTCGAGTTTCTTGATGCCCATGACGGCCACGACCGCGAGCAGGACGAGAACCACGGCGAAGCCGCCGAGGATCTTATGGATGAGTCTAAGCTTCACGATTGAAACACCTCCCTGGAGCCGATCGCGATCCTCAACTCCGGCGGATCGCCCCGGCATGCGTCTTCATCATCGAAGCGATGGCCCGGTCCTGAATTCAGGGGAACCCCGTACACGCCGGGGAGCAGACCCCGACGCGTTGTCCAGCGTCCCCATTTGCCGCTCGGGAGTTCCCTGTACCGTTCGCTCGTGCGGAGTGCACCTCCAGCCGTAGGATGCGGGCATGGAGATCGACTACCTGCTGCTCGCCGAGCATGCCGAGGTCACCGGCAGCAAGCTCTACCTGATGGGCGGCGGCTGGGACACGATGAGCGTGCCCGAAGCCCCGGCGAACGTCCGCCTCATGCTTGCCGCAGGGGTGCGCGTCGAATGGGACGAGACGAATGCGCCCGTCCCGCTGCTCGTCCGCGTGGACGATGAGGACGCCCAGGAGATCTTCCGGCTCGAAGGGCAGATGAACGTTGGCCGCCCGCCGAACCTGTTGCCGGGCGCGAGCCAGCTCTCGCAGATGACGTTCGCGCTGGCGCTCAAGCTGCCCCGCTTCGGCGGCTACCGGGTGTCACTCACCGCGGGCGCCGAAGCAGCCGCCATCCGCCGCTCCATCCCGTTCCGGCTGGCGCAGGTTACTCGGTAACTTCGAACTTCCAGGCCACGACCTGCTTGAACGGCGCCTGCACGTTGTTCGAATCCTGCACCCCAACCGCCGCGGAGTGGACGCCGACGGTGAGGCCCTCCTTCGGTGCGTAGCAGAGGGTGCCGTTCTTCGGCGACGTGGTCGAATCCACCTTCCAGACGGTGTCGCCGCCCGCGGTCACGTCCTTCTCATCGACGATGAAGCGGAACGCCTGGCCAGTGGTCGGCAGGCCGGCAAAGTCGACATCGACGCAGACGCCTTTCGGCACAAGCGGGTTCGACGTGATGGTCGAGGCACGCGTGACGCGCTCCGCGTAGCCGGGGCTGACCTTGAGGATGTTGCCGCCAAGGACCGGGGCGGGTCCGAAGCCACCCGTGGCCGCGCTGGTCGGCGTGGCGCGCGGGGTTGGCGTTTCGCGCGGCGCATCGGGGCCATCGCCACAGGCGGCAGCAGCAAGCAGGAGAAGCGGGAGCCCCGCGAGGGCGAACAATCGACGGTTCATGGGCACACCCGAGGGTAGCATTCGCGCCGCCTCACGGGCCATGCGCCACCTGCACCTTGGCTTTACGGCGGCCGCCGGGGCACGTTCGAACACATCTTCGGACCCCAGGGGGAACCATGGACGACCTCGAACTGACCAGCCCGGACGAGACCGGCGCACCGCCGGCCGAAGAGACCCTCGAAGCCGCGCTCGCCGCCAGCCGGGAGGCCGAACGGGCTGCCGTTGAACGGCTTCGCCAGGCGCTGCTCGCCAGCGAACCGGCCATCGAACCGGCGATGGTCACGGGCTCAACGCTGGCCGAAGTGGAGGCCAGCTTCGCTATCGCCCAGGCGCAGGTGGCGCGCCTGCGCGACATCGTGACGAAGGAGACCGCCGGCCGCATCCCTCCCGGAGCGCCGGGGCGCGCCCGCTCCACTGCTCGGTCGCCGTTCGAAAAGATCCGCGAGGGACTTTCGGGCGGGCAATAGCGCCGCGCTGCCCGCGGGCCTCGTCAGACTCCGACGGCGAGGTCCGCGGTGTAGCCCGACGTCGCGTCGCCCGTGACCGTGGCCATCTGCAGCGCCCAACCGTCACTGAACACGTTGTCGGTCTTCAGGGTGATGCGCGAGAGGTTGCGGGCGCTCGTTTCGTACCCGGCGCCGGCATAGACGGTCTGGCAGACGTCCTCCGGAAGGGCGAGCTGCGAGGTGATCGTCGCGTTGCGCGACGTGCTCGCCGCCTGGAGCGAAGGGAAGACCTCGAAGTGGGCGTGTGGCCAGCGGCCGGAGTAGCAGCCCGGGAAGATGGTGTCGAAGGTGACGAGACCGTTCGCATCGGCCACCTGCACCCCGCGGAGGTAGTTCTCGCCGGTCACCCCGGCGGAGTAGAGCGAATAGTTCCCGGCCCTGTCGCAGTGCCAGAGGTAGAGGGCGGCGCCGGGCATCGGCTTACAGCCGTTCTTCGTGTCGACAACCGTGAGGCGGATGGTGAGCGGGACGCCGTCGGCCGCGGTTTCCGAAATGCCGAAGCTGGAGCGGATGTCCTTCCGGACGATGCCGACCGCAGTGAGGACATTCGGGCCGTTCGAACCATCCCCCGGGTAGGGGCCGCCGGTCTCGCTCGGGAG
>JBDHWA010000171.1:0-5355 GCA_039809945.1 Dehalococcoidia bacterium
CCCATCAGGTTTACGCCGGTATTGCCCACCTTGATCCCCAGCAGCGCCATCCACACCTTGCCCATCGAGGCCTCGTAGTTCGGGATGTCGCCCTTCGCCTGCAGCCAGGCCGTGCGGTAGGCCACGAGCCGGCCCACTTCGACCTCGACCACGAGGTCGGCGAGCTTGTTCCTGACCGACTCCTTGTCCCACGGACGCCCCCCGGGGTGGCGCTCCTTCGCCCAGCGGACGAGGTCGTGGATGGTGCGCCGCGCGCCGGAGATGGCGGCGATGTTCGAGCGTTCGAAGTCGAGCGTCGTCGTGGCGACGTACCAGCCGTTGTCGAGGCCGCCCATGAGGTCCTTCGCTGGCACGCGCACGTCTTCGAAGAAGACCTGGTTGAAGTCGTGCCGGTAGGCGATGTTCGGGATGCCCTGGACGGTGATGCCGGGCGTCTTCATATCGACCACGAACGCCGAGATTCCCTTGTGCTTCGGCACGTCCGGGTTCGTTCGCGCAAGGAGGATCATGCGGTCGGCAACGTGGCCGTTGGAGGTCCAGATTTTCTGTCCGTTGACCACGAAGTCGTCGCCGTCGCGGACGGCCTTCGTCTCCATGCTGGCGAGGTCTGAGCCGGAGCCGGGTTCGCTGAAGCCCTGGCAGTACCAGGTTTCGCCGGCCGCCATGCCGGGCAGGTAGCGCTCCTTCTGCTCTTCGCTGCCGTGGACGAGCATCGTCGGCCCGGTGATGCCGATGGTGAAGAGGCGCCCGCCCGAGGGGGCGCGGTGGTAGGCCAGCTCCTCGTTCAGGATCATCTGCTCGATCTGGGTCTTGCCGAGGCCGCCGTACTTCTCCGGCCAGGCGGGGGCGAACCAGCGGCGCGCACCGAGCTTCTTCGTGAACTGGCGGGCGAAGGCCATCTGCTCTTCGTTGTCGAAGAAGTCATCGTCGCCTTCGAACCCCGGGGGGATCTCCTGCGCCAGGAACGCGCGCAGTTCGGCGCGCCATTGTTCGGTTTCCGCCGGGAACGTGAACTCCATCGGAGCCTCCTCTGCCACTGGAGAGGATAGCGGATGCGGCTCTCGCAGCGGCAGAGACGTCCCTCACGCCCCGGCGGTTTCCGGTAGCATCGCGCGCGGAGGTGTACCCATGGATATCCGGCTCGATTGGCTGGGCTGCGCCACGTTCCGGCTCACCCTCGGCGAAACGGTCGTCTTCCTCGATGCCTACATGGACCGCGTGCCTTCGGCGCCGCCGGTGGGGCTGCGCGCCGCCGATGTGACCCGCGCCGACTTCGTGCTCGTCGGTCATGCCCACTTCGACCACATCGCCGGGACCGAAATCATCGCCCGGAACACGGGGGCCAAGGTCATCGGCTCGCACGAAAGCTGCCGGGTGCTGCGCGAACAGGGCGTGCCGGAGGGGCAACTCATCGCCTCGCAGGGCGGCGAACGGCACCGCCTGGCGCCGGGCGTCACCGTGCGCGTGCTGCCCTCGCTGCATTCGTGCACGTGGACGACAGGAGCGCTTGCCGCGACCGAACCGGTCACGGGCGACCTCGGCCTTTGCGAGGACGAACGCGCGGCGATGGCCGCCGAACGGGGCCTCGGCGCGAGCATTGGCCGCCGCGCCCAGGCTGGCGATGGCCCGGCCGCCGAACTTCGCGCGCACCTCGCCGGGGCGGTTGGCAGCCCGGTCACCGGCGGCCCTCTGGCCTACCTCATCGAGACGCCGCAGGGCAGCATCTTCTGGCAGGACACCTCTGGTTGCTGGACCGGCGTCCTCAAGGAACTGGCGCCGAAGCCGGACGTCGCGCTGCTTGCAGCGGCGGGGCGCGGGAATGTCGATGGCGAACCGATCCAGGGTTCGCTCGCCCAGTTCGTCGGCATCGAAGCGGGCTTGCTCCAGCCGCGAACGGTCATCCTCAACCACCACGACAACTGGATGCCGCCGGTGACCCCGGACGGCGGCACGGAGGTAGCGCCCATCCGAGCCGAACTGGCGCGTGTGGTCCCCGGGGCGACGCTCCTCGAACCGGGCTACATGGAGGGCACGCAACTGCTCGCCTGAGTGCGGCCGGTCAGTCCCCGGCGTCTTCGCTTTCGCTTGCGGGGGCGCGGCGCAGGAGCACGCCCACGCGCGGCGCCGGCGGTACGAGGAATGGCCCGACGTTCACCAGGTCGATGGCGTCGAAGCCGGCTTCGGTGAAGGTCGCCGCCAGCCGGCCCCAGCCGCGCAGGTCGACGGCCGCGCAGCCGGGCCGCAGCAGCCGCTCGTGGAGGCGGTTCAACAGCCCGTTCTGCACCGGCGCGACATCGAGCACGAGGGCTGACCCGCCCGGCGCCAGCAGCCGCGAGATCTCGTCGGCGAACGCCCGGCAGACGTCGTCATCGAAGCGGTGGAGGAAGTAGAGCGAGGTGATGCAGTCGAACGACTGGTCGCGGAAGGGAAGCTTCTCCGGCCAGCCAACGATCTCGACCGGACCGAGGCCGCCCGCAATGTCCACCGTGACCGGCGATTCTTCGAGGCCTGCTTTGTGCGCGATCGCATCGGCGTAGGCGGCAGTGCCGCAGCCCACATCGAGGTAGCGTTTGCCCGGTCCCAGCTCCAGCAGGTCGATGATGCGAGCGATGCGCGGGGTGATGAGGGCCATGCCCGCCTGGGAGTTGATGGCTCGCGCGGCATAGGCCGAAGCGCCCGAGATCCAGCGTTCGCGGGCGGCGATGGCAGCCTTCCGGCGGCGCATCACAGGGCGTACACCAGGCGCACGCGCGCGCTTTCATCCAGGCCATCGAGCAGGCTGCGCAGCGCGGTCGCCTCTTCGGGCAGGCTCGCCGCTTCGCCCCGCCGGGCGAGGGTCGCGCAGGTGGGGTCCTCGGCGAACGCGCGGGCGAGACCGTCGAGGTCGTTGCGCAGCGTGGTCGGCGCCTGCCACGCGAGTTCGAGCTTGGCGCGGTCTTCGGCGTCCTCGGCTTCGGCCTCGTAGAAGGTGGTCAGCGCGCCAAGGCGCACACCGTGCTGGTCATGCAGCCGGTCAGCGAGGGCAATCAACGGGTGAGTGGCGCCAAACCCACGGGAAACGGCGAACGACATGAACGCGACCAGGGCCGACCCTCCACCGGGGAGTTCCGCACGCCCCGGTTTGCCTTCGATTTCCAGCCAGAGCTGCACAGGATACGAGGGTAGAGGCGAAGGACAGGAGAGGGAAGGATCGAACGGCCACAGAACGGGCGGCTGCCTCGCCATGCTGCGATCCGCTTACTCCCGGGCAGGGTTCCCTCTTCCGCCCTCACTTTCGCCAAGGCCCGCGCGTCAGCAAGGGCTTGGTTCGAACCACCTCCATGCCAGCGCACACCAGCACGCAGGAGAACCCCGCACAGCCGTAAGCGGATGGCCCCAAAGCAAGGACGTAGAGGCTGCCGCGCGCCTGTCCGCGCACGCCACGATCCGCTTACTCCCGGGCGCGGTTCCCTTTCCGGGCCCGGCTCAGAACCCGTTCGTGCCGTCGGTGAACCGCAATGCATCGAGCCACACACCCTGCGAGGCGATCTCCCAGTGGAGGTGTGCGCCGGTGGACAACCCCGTGTTCCCGGAAAGCGCGATGACGTCGCCGCCGTGGACCATCTGGCCCTCGGTCACGTCGATCTCGCTGAGATGGCAGTAGCCGGAAAAGAGCCCGCCGCCGTGGTCGATGATGACCATGTTGCCGCGCACCTTGAGTTGCTTGGCGAGCACCACGCGCCCGGAGTTCGTGGCCGTCACCGGGGTGCCTTCCATCGCGCCCAGGTCGGTGCCGCTGTGATGGCCCGAAGGCGCGCTGCCGTTGATCGAACGCTGCTCGCCGTAGCGGGCGGTGACCACGCCGTTCACGGGCATCAGCCACGGCCCGTCCCACAGCTTCGCGGGCGTCACCCCGGAATAGATGGCCTTGAGCAGGGCCAGTTCGTCGGCGTTCGTCTTCGGGTCGAGCAGTTCCGACGTCTGGGAGTCGAACTCGAGCGAGTCCACCGTCCAGTCGGTCTTCAGAACGGTGATGGTGTCTTCGAGCGTGCCTTTCGACCCGTTGGGCATCGTGATATCGACGCGCAGGGGATGCGGGCCGGGCGAGTCTTCGGTGTCGACCGCGACGAAGGCGAACATGCTCTGCGAACCCTTCGCGAGAGTGAAGGTGCGCCCGAGGAAGGTGGCCGTGCCGGCCTTCACATCGCCGGTGACCGAAACGAGCACGGCGCCGGCCTGGTACACCTGAACGGCCGAGAGGACGAGTTCGGGCGGGACCAGCGGCGTGGGTGTTTCGCCGGGTGCGAGGGTCGCGGTGGCGTCCGCCGGCACGGCCGTGATGAGCCGCGTCGTGACGTCATCGCCCGCATCACCGCCGCAGGCGGTGGCAGCAAGCAGGCCGAGGAGCAGGAAGAGGACGGACGCGAAGCCGCGCCCGGCGCCCACGATACGCATTGTTCCTAAGCGTGAAGGTTCGCCGCGTAAGGGTCAGGTTGTCCGGTAAACAGCGGGGCATGGCGGCGTGCGACAATAGAGGGCAGCGAGCATACCGCCGCTTCGCCAACCCAGACCCGGAGGGACGCCGTGACTCAGCCTGTTCGCCGCCCGCGCGCCGGGGCTTCGCACGCCGTCAAGTCCATCCCTGGCGAAGCTCGCGAGCGAGCCAGCGTTCACCTGCTCCCGGAGACAGTCGCGATGCGGTTCAGAGACCTTGCGGACTGGTGGCACGCCGATACCGACGCATCCTCGCTCGACCGGGACAGTTTCGAGCACCCGGCCTACCGCCGGATCGTGGAAGAACTCGGGAAGGACGCGATCCCATACATCCTCGCAGACCTGCGGGACCACGATGGGCACTGGTTCGAGGCGCTGCGCCAGCTGACCGGCAACCACTCCGTTGATGCCGGATGCAAAGGGAACATGCGGCAGGCCCGAGCACGGTGGCTTCGCTGGGGCGCCGAGCAGAAGCTCATTTGACAGTGCTCGACCTCGGCGTGCCAGAACGGAAGGCGCGGGATTACTGGCCCAACCTCCGGGATGGGGAGTTCGAACGGACGAGCCCGAGCGACAGCTACTACAACTGCATCGCCTGGGCTATGAACGACCGGCGGCGATGGTGGGAACCGTCGGGAAACCCTGAACATTACTGGCCGGCACGCGCTCCCCGGGACTACAGCCGCGAAGCCTTCATGGCAGCGTTCAAGACCCGGCACTTCGTCCCCTGCGATGATGGAACGCTTGAACCGGGATGGGAGAAAATCGCTATCTATTGGCGCGAAGGCGCCGACCCCGAAGCGGGGTTCCAGCACGTCGCGAGGCAGCTGCCCGATGGGCGCTGGTCGAGCAAGTTAGGCAAAGCACGGGACATCGCGCACG
>JBDHWA010000172.1:0-5349 GCA_039809945.1 Dehalococcoidia bacterium
GGACCGAAGGCTGCCGCGAGCTGTTCGTACCCGGCGCGGGCCTGCTTCTCCTTCGGGAGGACGTTGATGCCGGGCATGCCGGTCTTCAGGTTGAGCAGCGGCGCCGCCAGCAGGAGCAGCCCGGCCGTCACGCCGATGGCGAGGACCAGGGAACGCGGCTGGATGCGGGCGGCGAACCGCTCCCAGCTCGGGCTGCGGTGTTCGCCGATGCTATGCCACGGGAGTGCGAGCCGGTTGATCCAGCCGCCGAGAGCCGCGGGGAGCAGCGTGAGCGCCGCCAGCAACACGAACGCCACGGCGAGCATCATCCCTGCAGCCATCGACCGGAAGGCCGGGATGGGCACCAGGAGCACCGCGGAGAGGCTGATAAGCACCGTCAGGCCGCTGAACAGCACGGCCTTCCCGGCAGTGTCCATCGTCACGGCGACGGCGTGGCCGGGGTCATCCGGCGTCGCGTGGAGCGCGCCCCGGTAGCGGCTGACGATGAACAGCGCGTAGTCGATGCCGAGGGCGATCGAGAACATCATCGCGAAGTTCAGCGTCCAAATGCTGAGGTCGGTGAAGCGGGTGATGCCGTAGAGCACGCCCATCGCCGAGACGAGGCCGGCCCCGGCGAGGATGAGCGGCAGCCCCGCAGCCGCGAGCGTCCCGAAGGCGAGGACGAGGATGACTGCGGTCACCGGCCAGGTCAGGAGTTCGGCCTTCATCATGCCGTCCTTGTTGACCGCGTTGAAGTCGCCCCAGAAGGCGGGCGCGCCCGTCAGCGAGACCGAAACCACGTCGTCGCCGAGTCTGCCGAGCGGCCCGTTCAGCCGTTCGGCGGCGCGGACCGCTTCCGTCGGGTCAACCAGTGCGCCGGCCTGGATGAGCACCGTGTGTCCGTCGGGACCGGGCTGCACCACCGCGGGTCCGAACGCTGGTTCCGCCCTGAGGGCGGCGGTCACCTGTTCGATGCGCTGGAGGAAGGCCGGGTCATCGGGCGCCAGGGTGTCGCTGTGGAGCACCACCGCCGCGGACTGCGAGGACATCCCGCCGAACTGCTCCTCGATGACGGTGCGGGCGGCGAGCGAGTCGCTGCCTTCGACTTCCCACATGGCGCCGGAGAGCGCGTGTTCGAGTTTCGGCGCGAAGACACCGAGCCCGGCGGCAAAGACCACCCAGAGGACGATGACGGCGAGGCGGTGGCTGTGCGTCCACAGGCCGAGGCGGGCGAGAGGTGGCTGAGGCAATCTATTCCTCCATGACTATTGAACGATGTTTTGAGCAGGAAGGGTGGAGCGCCGGAACAGCGCGCAGGCTTCGGCGCTAGGCGGTGCTCAGGATGCGGGCCTGCTCGGCGCCCTGGTCGCGAAGGCGGTTGCACACCGTGTCGCAGAGCGGGCCAAGCGAGGGGTCGGTGACGGAGTAGTAGGCGGACGTGCCAACGGCCCTCCGCGCGACGATGCCTGCCTGGAGCAGGACGGAAAGGTGCTTGCTGACGTTGGCCTGCGTGGTATCGAGCCGCGCCACCAGCTCGCCGACGCTGAGTTCGCCGGACTGGAGCAGTTCGCGCAGGATGGTGAGCCGCCGCGCATCGCCGAGGACGCGGAAGCGGGCAGCGACCTGTTCGAGGAGTTGGGGCGGGACGAGGTCAGTCACGCAGCTAACTGTATAACGATGCAGTTATGAATGCAAGTAACCACCGGCGCGTCGGTTGGGGCTGAACCCATCGCGCCGTTCACCTCGCGGCGGCGAGGTCCGCGAGGATCTCAGCAAGCACTGGTTCGATGATCGGGGCGCGCGCTATCTCTTCGCCGTCGACGACGATGACCGGGATCTCCATGAAGTAGCGCCGCTGGAGGGCGGCATCGCCGTCGATGTCGACTTCGGTCACAAGCAGCGGGGTGCGGCGGGAGATGCGCCGGAGGGCGTCGGTAGCCTGGAGGCAGAGGCCGCAGCCCTGCCTGGTGTAGAGCGTGACCGGGAGCGGCGCCTGCTTTTGCTCAGGCCGGCGCAGCCGCATCGCTGTCGGCTTTCTCTTCGCCCGGCAGGGGGAGGTCGCCCCAGACGCGTTCGGCGTACTCGGGCGTCAGCGGCCCCGGCTTGCGGTAGAGGATGCCCGCGGCGAGCACCGCGATCCCGAGGAGGATGCCACTCACGAGCTGCGGTACGGGCACGTTCGCGATCGTCTGCTCATCGAAGCGGAAGTACGAGAGGATGAAGCGCAGCACGCCGTACATCGCTACGTAGCTGCAGAACACCCAGCCCGGCACGCGCACGATTCGGCGCATCACCAGCAGCAGCAGGGCGAGGATGACGAAGTCGCCGAGCAGTTCGTAGCCGCCGGCCACGGGGTGCACCGCGTACGTGTCGAGGGGCTTGAGCGGGTGGTTCGGGTCCGGGTGGTTCAGCCAGTACTGGAACTGCGGGCTATCCGGGTGGAGGTACTTCACGCCCCAGGGGAGGCCGGTCTTGTCGGCCAGGTGTTCGCCGTTGATAAGGTCGCCGATGCGGCCGATGCCCTGGCCGAGGATCATCCCGGGGGCGGCGGCATCGAGCGTGATGCCGATGGGCCACTTGTGCCAGAGCGCGTAGATCAGCCCGCCGAGGACGCCGCCGAGGAGCCCGCCGTAGAGGGTGATACCGCCTTCGGTGATGCCGGTCACGATCTTCAGGGGCTCATCGCCGAAGCGGTCCCAGTGTTCGAACACGTAGAACAGGCGCGCCCCGACAATCGCGCAGGGAACGCCAACGAGGGCGATCTCCTGGCCAATCTCAGGCGGGATGCCGTCCTTCTTCGCCAGCCAGACCGAGAGCGAGACGCCGCCGATGATCCCGAGAGCGGTGAACAGCCCGTGCCAGGTCAGCGTGAACGGCCCGAAATCGGCCATCACGGGGTTGATGTCGATGTTGATGCTGAGGAACGGCAGCAGGGCGAGGACGCTCATCGCTCGCAATCGTACGGGCATCCGGGCGTTCGCCATAGCGCAGGCGGCAAAGGTTCGTTTCCACTCGCCGTGTTGACCCTGCGAGGCCCATACTGGGCGGCATGAGCCGCGACCCCCTGCGCCAGCGCTTCGAAACCGAACGGCGCCGCTCCGCATTCATGTCGTTCCTGCCGGCGGCGGGCATCGGCATCATCGCCAGCGACACGTGGCTCTCGCCGTGGGCGGGTGTTCCCGGCGGGCTTATCGTCGGTGGACTGGCTTACGCCCTCGTCTGGGGGTACGAATCCTTCATGTGGCGGCGGCACCATGGCCGATGAGCCGGGGCCCGGCGGCCTCTCCCACCTCGATGCGTCGGGCGCAGCGCGCATGGTCGATGTCTCCGCGAAGGCCGAAACGGCGCGGGTGGCAACGGCCGAGGCCATCGTTCGCATGCAGCCCGAAACGCTCGCCCTCATCCAGGAGGGCGGCATCCCGAAGGGCGACGTCATCGCGACGGCGCGCATCGCCGGCATCATGGCCGCGAAGCGCACGCCGGACCTCATTCCCCTCTGCCACCCGCTCCCAGTAACGGGCGTCACGGTCGACCTGGCCCCGGAAGGCGCGACGGCACTCGTCATCCACGCGACCGTGAAGACGACCGGCAAGACGGGAGTCGAAATGGAAGCCCTGACCGCGGCCTCCGTCGCCGCGCTCACTGTTTACGACATGTGCAAAGCGGTCGAGAAGGGTATGCGGATTGAATCGGTTCGGCTGCTCGAAAAGCGCGGCGGGAAGTCGGGCGACTGGCGGGCGGAGTGACCCTCGCCGCGGCTCTCATGACGTAAACTTGAGGCGATGATTGCCCGGAAGACGACACGCCGCGAAGTCCGGCTCGACCCGGAATCGGATAGCAAGCTGGAAGAACAACTGCGCCGGCGCGGCGTGACGTTCGCGGACTGGGTGCGAGAGCAAATTCAGCGCGCAGAAGACTACGAGCGGGCAGCAGAAGTTTCCCGGATCCTCTCGGAGTTCGCCCGAGAGCCCCTGAATGTTCCCGACCTCGCGACGCTGCGGGAAGAAGTGAACAAGGCGGCATGTCCCACAGATTGCTGTGACCACCTCAGTGAGACCTGAGCTTGGCTTCAGCTTTCGTTGACGCAAACGTCTTCATCTATGGGACCTCGCCAACTGCGCCGATGGCCGCGAACTGCCAGGCAATCCTGCGCCTCGCCTCCGCGCGTCGAGAGACCTGCCTGACCAGCGCCGAAGTGCTTCAGGAGGTCCTGCACGTGCTCCTTCGTCAGAACCAGTCCACGAGAGTCCTTCTCGCTATCCGGCTCGCGACACAGGCTGTCGATGTTGTGCCGTTGACGGTAGAAGAGGTCATCGCCGCCGCCGAGACACCCGTTCCTGCCGGACTGTCCGCCCGTGACCGCATTCACCTGGCCACCATGCGCCACTACGGCATCACCAACATCATCTCTGCGGACCGGGCGTTCGACGACGTTCCCGGGATCACGCGACTGGATCCGGCTCGCCTCGATGAGTGGAGTGAGACGGTCTTCGGATCCTGATTCCGCTACACTCCAGCCGCCGATCCCCGTTCGAACGCTGCAAGGAGTGCCATGAACCTCGACTACATCCCCGCCGACCGGACGTTTCGCTTCCAGAGCGCCGTCGATGGCTTCTCGCTCCAGGGGTTCGCGTGGGAATGCGCCGCGCCGAAAGCGGTCTTCGTCATCGCCCACGGCGCCGCCGAACACTCGCTCCGCTACGGACGGTTCGCACGAGCCCTCAATGCCGCGGGCTGGGACGTGTGGTCGCTCGACCACCGCGGGCACGGAGAATCCCCCGGTCCGGAGGGCCTCGGCGACTTCGGCGAGGGCGGCTGGGACGCGCTCGTCGCCGACATCGGCCAGTTCATCGGCCTCGCGAAGGCGGCCCACCCCGGCCTCCCGGCAGTCCTCTTCGGGCACAGCATGGGTTCGGCCGCGGCCCAGCAACTGGCGCCGGATGCCTCGGAGGAGATCGCCGCGCTGATCCTCTCCGGTTCGAGCGCGTGGATGGGCCGCCGCGAGGGCGAGCCACCGGCGCCCTTCACACCGAATGCCGCTTTCGAACCGGCGCGAACCCCGTACGAGTGGCTCAGCCGCGACCCGGCGGAAGTCGATAAGTACATCGCGGACCCGTACTGCGGGTTCGAGACGCGCACCTCGCAGCGCAGCGGCCGCGCCGATGCGTCACGGCTGGCTGACCCGGCCCGCCTCGCCCGCATCCGGTATGACCTGCCGTGCCTCTTCGTCGCCGGGACGAAGGACCCCATCAACCGGGATATGGCCGGCCTCTACGAGCTCCAGCGCCTCTGGAACGAAGCGGGCGTCAAGCAGATCGACACCCTCTACTACAAGGACGGCCGCCACGAGATGCTGAACGAGACGAACCG
>JBDHWA010000173.1:0-5330 GCA_039809945.1 Dehalococcoidia bacterium
CCTCCAGCCTATCCCCGGTAGAGCCCACGCTGCTTCGCCAGGCGGAAAAACGCGCCCAGGTCCTTCTCATCACGCGGTGGATGCGGCGCCGGCGTCCGTTGCCGCGCCAGTTGCAGGCCGCGTTCGATGCGCTCGTTCACTGGCAACGCGCGATGCTCCGCCAGCTCATCCGCTTTGACTGCGGCCATGAACAGCCCGAGCCGCCGCATGTACTCCTTATCCCGGTCCGAAACGCATTCCATCGTGCTTCGATCATACCAGAGCGTGGGAGGCCCGAATCCTGCGAGCCGCGGCTACTCGTTCGCCTCTTCCACTCCGCGGTCCCTCCCGGTGAGGGCGATCATCTCCTCGTGGAACTCGAACCAGAGCGTGTGGTAGCTGTCCTTCAGCGGTGATGCCAGCATCGACTGGTCGCCCGCGCGAAGCCCCGCAATCGCGGCATCGAAGCGTGGCAGGTACCCGCCCAGCCGGGATACCCGCGCCGCCGCGCGTTCGACCACCGGCCGGAAGGACTCGTGCAGCGTCTCCATCTCCGCGAGGAGCCACGGCCAGCGTTCGTGTTCCGGGCTCGTGATGCCAGCCTGCTGGACCTCGGTGACCAGGTGTTTGAATCCCCCGTTGAGCCCGATGAATGCGGCCCACTCGGGTTCGAGGCAGCCCGGCCCGGCCGCCGCTGCTTCGGCGGCAACCTGTTCGAGCACCCACGCCCGCCCAGGCGGCGTAAGCGCGAAGCCGCGAGGCGTCGTCTTCAGCCACGTCTCGTGCTTCGCGAGGCAGCTTTCAACCATCTCCAGTGGTGCACCGAGCACCGTTGCCAGCCGTTCTGCCGAACAGAGCCCCTTGAGTTGCAGCGTCCGCAGCAGTTCCAGCTCGGTCAGCGTCCGCGCGTCGCCATCTGCCGGGGCTGAAGCAGACGATTCGAGTTCGAGCGCCCAGTTCCGGAGCGTCCGCGCCTCAGGAATGTCGGCGGCGGACGTGTCGCGGATGTTGCCCGCGTAGAGGTTCCCGGTCGAGCCATCGACGGTGACGGTTTCGCCTTCGGCAAAGAACCCGGCCGGGGTGCGCAGCCCGTTCGCTTCAACGCTCGCGTCGAGGAGGCTGCAGACCGCCGGGATGGCCCATCCGCGCGCGACCACGGCGGCATGGCTGACCATGCCTCCGAGGGTGGTCACGAGCCCGGCCGAAGCCACCATCCCGTGGACGTCGGCGGGCGAGGTTTCCGGCCGGGCGAGGATGACGGCGCGCCCGGCTGCCGCCAGTTCGGCCGCGCGCCCGGCATCGCAGCAGAGCGCGCCCGCACCCACTCCCGGCGAGACGGCCAGACCGGTTGCTATCGGCGCGTGGCCGGGTGCAACCGTCCCGAGGGCCGCGAGGTCGCGGAGCGCTGCCTCGCCAGTGCGTTCTACCGCCTCGGCTTTCGAAAGCGGGAACGTGGGGTCCTCGGCCATGTCGACTGCGATGCGCACAGCGGCGAGCGGGCTGCGGCGGCCCACCCGGGCCTGCAGCATGTACAGACGCCCACTGCTCACCGTGAACTCGATGTCGCACATGTCGCGGTAGTGGTGTTCGAGGGTGCGCATCATGGCCAGCAACTCGGCATGGACCGCGGGAAGCTGGGCGCCCAGCGCATCGAGTCCGGCCACGCGGTGCGTCCCCGCGACCACGTCCTCTCCCTGGGCCCGCGCGAGGTAGTCGCCGCACGGCGCCGGGTCGCCGGTAGCAGGGTCACGCGTGAATGCGACGCCGGTGCCCGACTGGTCATCGAGGTTGCCGAACACCATCGCCTGGACAGTCGCTGCGGTGCCCAGCGTGGCCGGGATGCCTTCGTGCTGACGAAAGACCACGGCCCGCTCGGACTGCCACGAACTGAAGACTGCGCGGATGCCGCCGATGAGCTGGTCGAACGGCGCCTCCGGGATGCCGCCGCAGGCGCCAGCAAGTTCCCGGACGCGCGTGGCCGCCGCGAGGATGCCCGCTTCCGAACCGTCGTGCACGCTTGCGCGCTGTACGGCTTCGTGCCCGAGGCCGAGGACGATTTCGGCGTACATCCGGCTGAACCGCAGCCACGTGTCAGCGGCGAACACGCGATTGCCCGACTCTTCAGCGAGCCGTTCGCGGATCGCCGGGGTCATCCCGACGTTGAGGAGCGTGTCCATCATCCCCGGCATCGAAACGGGCGCCCCTGAGCGCACCGAGACCAGCAGCGGGTTCGAAGCATCGCCGAAGCCGCGCCCGGTGCGTTCCTCCAGCCGCGCAAGCTGCGCCCGGATCTCGGCTTCGAGGCCGTCCGGCCAGCCGTGCGCGAGGTAGTCGTTGCAGACGGCAGTCGTCACGACGAACCCCGGCGGCACCGGCAGCCCGAGGTCTCGCGCCATGACGGCCAGCCCGGCCGCCTTGCCGCCAAGCAGGTGCAGGGGGTCGGCGCCCGCGGGGAGGGGGTCTTCGAAGGCGAGGACGCTCGCGCTGGTCACGGCCATCAGGGCAGCGCGACGATGGTGACGGTGCCCGCGTCGCCGTTGACGGTGACGGTCGCGCCATCAGGGATGCGGCGAGTCGCGCCGGTGACCGAAGGCACGCAGGGAATGCCCAGTTCGCGGCTCACGATCATCGCGTGGCTCTGCGCCGCGCCGACATCCACGATGACGCCGCCAGCGGACACGAACAGCGGCGTCCACGAAGGGTCGGTAATCGGCGCGACGAGAATGTCGCCGGGTTCGAGCGCCGTCGGGTCGATGGGGTCGAGCACGACGCGCGCCACGCCAGTGACGGAGCCGGGGCAGCCGGGGAACCCCTGGAGCACATCGCCGGCCTTCACTGCTTCGACTTCGGTTGCGCCGCGTGCCGGCCACGTCGACGGGTCCGGGATGGTTCCCCAGAACACGAACGGCTCCTGGAGATTCGCGTAAGCCTCCATCAGTGCCCGGCGCCGGGCGAGTTCGGCCCGCAACGGCCGCGGGTCTTTGAGCCAGTCGTCCATCTCCGAGGCGAGCACAAGCCCGAAGTCGTTGACGTGGTCGGCGAGGCCCTGGTCGACCAGGCGTTTGCCGAGCAGGTGCATCGCCATGCGGGCTTCCTGGATGAGCTTCACGTTGTTGGTCTTCGTCCGCTCGCGGCCTGCCTGGAAAAGGGTGGCGGCGCGTGCCGCGGCGAGGAACGTCCCCTGGGTCTCCGGGTCGCCCGCAAGCATCGCGCTGATTTCGCCGGTGATGCGCTCACGGTCCGCCGCCATCTGGCGGTTGCGAATCGCCGGGTCAGCATCGGCCGGGGCAAGCCGCATCCTGTCGATTGCCGCCAGGGCAAGTTCCGGCCGGGTCTCCCAGGTGTTGTACATCGCTTCCCATTCGTTGGGTCCGCGCGAACCGAAGTCCTTGATGAACTGGCGGAATGCGCCGAGGAACGCCTCGCCCGCCGGCCCCGCGTTCTGGAGCCTGCCGAGCAGTCCCTCGACGCCCTTGTCGAATTCAGCGGCGAGCGCCGGGTCGGCGGCGACCATCCGGCCGAGCTTCCACATCGCCATCGACGGCGCTGCCGAGGCCACATCGCCGACGCCGGAAATCAGCTTGATCTCCTCGCCCGCCCGCCCGACAGCGGCGCAAATCTGCCCGAGCACGCCGACCGGCAACGTGGCGAGGAAGGTGATGAAGATGTGCTCCGAGAAGAACCGTTCGAGGTAGGTGATGTACAGGTTCTTCGAGTACTCCCACAACTCCTGGTTCGACATCGCGTCCAGGTTTGGCCGGGCGGCGCGAATGCTGTCCACGAGCGTTTCTGATTCGGCCGGGATATCGAGCCGGTCAGTTGTGAGCGCCCACTGGAAGACCGCCCCGATGGCCGCGGTGCGCTCCTCGTTCTGGTCGCCCGGCGCGGGTTCGTACGGCGGAATGCCCGGCTGTGCGCCGTAAAACAGGTCGTCCATCATCTGCGCGCTCAGCCCCGGGGCGCGCTCCCCCAGGATCCGCGTGACCGAGGCATTCAGGTAGCAGTAGCCGCCGAACACGCCGAGGGTTTCCATGTTGTCGGGTGCGAATTCGTCCTGCGAGAACGCGCCCATCCGCTCCATGGCGTCGCGCCAGGCCTGCTCCACGTGGTCGCGCATGAACACGCTGAAGGTGAGCGGGGCGACCGGGTCGGGGAACACCTCGCCGACGTTTGCGCGAGTCCAGAGCGGATACCGTTCGCTGGGCTTGCTGGAGACGATCCATGGTTCCATGGCGCATACCTCGTGTGTGCTTCGGAAGTGCCGGAGCTTACACCATGGTCGATTTGAGCCATAGAGGGGGTGAATGATCTATCCCGGGCGGAGGTCAACAGCCGATTACTGATCATGTGAGCCGCTGTCATAACGAAGCCGGCGAACTTCGCTACACTGGAACCTTGCCGCTCACGTGTGAATGGACCAGTATCGCTGCAAGTTCTGGCGTGAAAGCAACGGTGGAGGCGCCATGGAGAGCTACCTGATCCAACTCAACCTCAAGGTGAGCCGCCGCGCTGACGGGTCCTACATCGCGACCTGTGACCAGCTCCCGATTCTCATCACCGCCCGCGACCTGCCCTCCTTCAGGCGAAAGCTTGGCGAAATCGAGGCGAGCGTCGACCGGTTCCTGCTGACCATGCCCGAGGCAGAACAGAAGGCGTATCTGAAGGAGCGAGGCGTCAACGTGGAGCGGATGGGAACCGAGGCTGAGGAAATCACGATGCCCGTGCTGGTCGGTGCGTAAGCTTTACCACGATGACTTCGAAGCCCTCCTGGAGCGGCTGGGATATTTCCGGGAGGAGAACGGAGGGCTGGTCTCCTCGGGTGTCTCAACCGGACCAAAAGGGACCATGTGGGTAGCCGAACTCGAACCTGGCGACTACTTCACGGTGTATGAGGTGGTCGATTTCCTCTGCAGCGACCGGGTCGGACTCCTGGAAGAGGAAGTCGAAGAGGCCCTGCTGGACCTGGGATTCAAGTAGGCAGCGCGTGCTTCCGGGCGGCGGTGGTTCGATCCCGCGAATGAGACTGCCGGCGTAGACTCGCGGCCATGCCCTGGCTCGAACTCCCGTCCGCCCGCCTCTACTACGAAACCACCGGCGAAGGCCCCGACCTCGTCTTCGCCCATGGTCTTGGCGGGAACCACATGAGCTGGTGGCAACAGGTTCCCGAGTTTTCGAAACGGTACCGCTGCACCACCTTTGCCCATCGCGGCTTCGCACCTTCGACGGAGACGGAAGGCGGCCCCGGCGCGACAGCGTTCGCCGATGACCTTGACGCGCTCCTGGACACAATCGGCGCGCAGGAGGTGCGGCTCGTCGCGCAGTCGATGGGCGGCTGGACCTGCCTCGAATGG
>JBDHWA010000174.1:0-5289 GCA_039809945.1 Dehalococcoidia bacterium
GAACAGGCGCTCGCCGATGCCAACGGTGGCGACGCGAACATCGAAGTCGATTTCGACGACCCGGTCGTCGACAGGGCGCGCGAACTCACCATCCAGCACCAGCGCGTGTCGCCTTCGCTCTTCCAGCGGAGGCTGAAGGTCGGTGCACTCAAGGCGAACAAGATCATCGAAATCCTCGAGGACGAGGGGCTCGTCGGGCCGCGCGAGGAGGGCGAATCCCGCCGCGTCCTCGTGGGAACGCCTGACGGACTCGCTTGATACACTGACGCTTATGAAAAACTTCAAGTCGCTGCTTACCAGGGGCGAAGCGCCCGACGAGGTCATCGCCGAGCCTCGCCCGGTGGAGCAGTGCCTGTCGTGCGGCGCGAGCCTCGAAGGGTCGAAGTCCTACGAGCGCTTCCGCGTGTGCCACTCCTGCGGCTTCCACTTCCACCTCACAGCGCGCGAACGCATCGCGACGCTCCTGGACGTTGGCAGCTTCCACGAGGACGACCGCGGCGTCACCAGCATCGACCCGCTCTCCTTCCGGGATAAGCAGTCCTACCGTTCGCGGGTGATCAACGCCCAGCGCCGCACCGGCCTCACCGAGTCCGCGCTGACCGGCACCGGCACCATCTACGGCCGCGATATCGTCATCGCGGTGATCGACTTCGCGTTCCTCGGCGGCTCGATTGGCGTGGCCGCAGGCGAGCGGCTGGCGCGCGCGTTCGAAAAGGCCATCTCGCGCCGTGTTCCTGTCGTCGTGGTCTGCTCCACCAGCGGGACGCGCATGCAGGAGGGCCTCCTCGCCCTCATGCAGGGGCCGCGCATCGCCGCCGCGGTGCAGCGCCACGACCGCGCCGGCCTGCCCTACATCGCCGTCCTCAGCGACCCGACAACCGGCTCGGCGTACACCGGCTTCGTGAATCTCGCAGACATGATCCTGAGCGAACCCAACGCACTCGTCGGTTATGCCGCCATGCGCGCCCTCGAGGAGGCGGCCGGGTCCGAGTTGCCGGAGGGCGCGCACACCTCCGAGGCGCACCTCCACCATGGCCTCATCGACGCTGTGGTGCCGCGGTCGCAACTGCGCGACTCACTGGCCCAACTGCTCGACCTGCTGATGAACGACTACCGGCTGCAGGCCAACAAGGAACGCCGCGAGGGCCACGTCCAGCATTCGCTGCGGAACGCCTGGCAGCAGGTTCAGCTCTCCCGCCACGCCGACCGGCCAACCGGCGCTGACCTCGTCAGCCGGATGACCAGTTCGTTCGTCGCCCTCCACGGGGATCGGAGCGGCAGCGATGACCCGGCGATCATGGCCGGGCTGGGGACGCTTGCCGGGGAAGCGGTCATGTTCGCCGCCCAGGTGCGCAGCGCCGGCCAGCATGGCCGTATCAGCACCGCGGGCTTCCGCAAGGCCCGCCGCGCCATGCACCTCGCCAAGAAGTTCGACCTCCCGCTCATCACCCTGATCGACACCGACGGCGCCGACCCATCGCTCGCCAACGAAGAGGCCGGCCTCGGGTACGCCGTTGCCCAGTGCACCGCCGCCATGCTCGAACTGCCGGTGCCAACCGTCGCCGTCATCATCGGCGAAGCGAACTCCGAGGGCGCGATGGCGATGGCCGTCGCCGACCGTGTGCTCATGCTCGACAACGCGGTCTACGAAGTGATCCGGCCCGAGGACGCCGCGATGATCCTCTACGGCGGCGCTTCCTCTGCCGGCGAGGCCGCCGAGCGGCTGCGGCTTACCTCGCACGACTGCCTCCGTCTCGGCATCATCGACCAGACCGTCGCCGAACCCGGCGAAGGCGCGCACACCGACCACGCCGAAACCGCGCTGCTGCTTCGCCGCGCTGTCCTGCGCGAACTTGCCCGCACCCAGCGGGTTCGCAGCAAGCGCCGTCTCGAGCAGCGCTACACCCGCTACCGCAGCATCGGGTCGACCCGGAGCTGGCTCAGGGGTAGGCTCGAACGGCGCCTGGCGCACTTCACCGACCGCCTCGGCGGCTGGATGGATCGCATGCGCGACCGCTCGGCCATGCGCCGCCGCTACGAATTCGGCGGGGACGAAAGCGATATCGCCGTCTAACTGCGAGTAGTGGACTCCAGCACCGTGGCGGGCCAGACTTCCGGGAGTGACTGAGGGGGAGAGCCACTGCACGCCACCGACCTGCTGTTGATTCCGCTTGGCGTTTCCGTGGGCGCCTTCGGCACCCTGGTCGGCGCCGGCGGCGGCTTCATCCTTGTTCCCATCCTGCTCCTCCTCTATCCCGAAAAGAAGCCCGAAACCATCACCGCTATCTCGCTCTTCGTCGTCTGGGCGAACGCCACCTCCGGTTCTCTCGCCTATGCCGCGCAGAAGCGCATCGATTACCGCAGCGGCGCTTGGTTTGCCGTTTCCACGCTTCCGGGCGCCGTGGCAGGGGCGATCGTCGTCGGCTACATCCCGCGGCGCACCTTCGACGGTATGTTCGCGACCATCCTCATCATCCTCGGACTCATGCTGCTCTTGCGCCGGGCGTCCAACGCCATCCAGCCCCCGGTGACAGGATGGAGCACCGTTCGCCGCGAAATCACCGACCGGAGCGGCCACACCTACTCGTACTCGTTCCAGATGTGGAAGGGTGTGGCCATCAGTACGGGCGTCGGGTTCATGAGCAGCCTGCTGGGTATCGGCGGCGGCGTCATCCACGTTCCGGTGATGGCGACAGTGCTGCACTTCCCGGTGCACATCGCCGCCGCGACCTCGCACTTCGTCCTCGCCTTCATGGCGCTGGAGGGCACCGGTGTCCACTTCGCGACCGGCGACCTCTCCTGGGACCGCTCGCTCGCGCAGGCGGGGCTGCTCGCCCTTGGGGCCGTGCCCGGCGCCCAGATAGGCGCGTACTTCTCACGCCGCGTGCATGACCGGCACATCATCCAGGCGCTCGCAATCGGACTGACGCTGGTCGGCGTGAGACTCGCCATCAAAGCGATCCAGGGCTGACCGGCTACTCTTTCGAGTTCTCCCAGTCCCGCCAGCTCGCCCGTCGCGAGGGGTCGACTTCGAGGACGTGGCCCTGTCCCGCCTTCTTCACGGTGACCGGGCCCTCGAGCCTGCGAAGGACGAACCAGACGCCGAACGTCAGTGCGCACATCGCCGCAGCAAGCATCGCGAGGCGCTGGATGCCCCGCTGGGTTGCGCCGTCCCAGGTGGTGTAGGCGCTCTTCGCCAGCCTCAACGCGGTTTCACCATCGCCTTCGGCTTGAGCCGCCTCCGCCTTCTTCAGGTCACCGTCAGGGTCGGAGAACATGAGGCCGATACGCCCGAAGAAGCCGGCGCTGAACGACGCCTGCTTCGCCTTCGCGATCTCGATCATCTTGCCCGCGGCCACCTCGTTGTAGGCGGCGGTGACCGCGCCCGAGGCTGCAGCCTTCGCCCCGCTGAAGTCGCCCGCCGCGTACTTCTCTTTCGCCTCGGCTATCTTCGCCCACGCCTGGCTATCGGCGGGCTTGTTTTCGATGGCCTTCGCACTGGAGACGATCGTGGTGATGGCCTGGCGCTGGTTTTCGACCACCACCTGGGTGTCGGCAACGCGCTTCTTGCCCCAGTACTGGTTCACTCCATCCGGGCGCCCGAGCCCGTTCTGCTCACTCAGGGTGACCACCTCGCTGTAGGCATCGAGCAGCTTGTTCGCCCTCGCGACCTGGTCGGCGACGGGGTCGAACACCCATGCCAGCAAGTTGTCGTAGATGTCTGATGGCATTCCTGAGAGCCCGAGCGTCAGAGCGCGCGCCTGGAGCGCCGTCACCTCATCGTGCGCCGCGCGCCGCTGGGCCAGCAAAGGCTTGGCCGTGAGCGGCTGGTAAACCCAGTCGAGGAACAGCTGGTCGAGGTTCTTGCCACTCACCCATTCGCCCTGGTCCATAAACCAGCCGGCATCGAGGGGCAGCAGCGCCGGTTCATCATCCATGCGGCTGAGCACGGCGGTCATCGCTTCGCGCCCGCCCACGGCCTGCTCGAATGCCCGGAAGAAGGCGCCCGACTTCCCGTACCAGTAGTCCGGGTTGTACACCTCGGAGCCGTTGTACCAGGTTGCCAGCGGGTCCTTGTAGGGCATCGCGCTCCAGCCGCGGTCGACCGGGGTGAAGCCAAGCTCCGGGGCCAGCGAGGAGGCGCCGTACTCGGCCAGGCCTTCCCACAGCCACTTCGTGTCGAGGTTGCTCGAGGCCCACATGTGCGCGAGCTCGTGGACGGTCACTTCCTCGTCGAAGCCTGTATCCGTCGCGAGGAGGACCTGGCCGTTCAGCGCGACCCCTGCCGCCCCAATGCGATCGATGTGGTGCGACTGGCGCATCGTCACGGTGTCGCCCTTGTACGGGAAGCCGAACAGGGTTTCCAGCATTGGGAACGCCTTCTGCGCGAGGGCCCACTGCTTCTCGGCCCACGCCTGGTCCCGCTGGAAGTACCGGAGCGCCATGTGGACGTTGCGGCCATCGGGCATCGCGACGTCGGCTTCGAGCTTGCTGACCTTGCTCAGGTCGGTAATGGACTGCACGTACGCGGAGAACGTCTCTTCGAGTGCGCGCTGGCGGCACTTGTCGTCCATCGCGGCGCAGCGCTTCAACACATCCGGGTCATCGCCGTTGAGAGCGATGAGGGTGACATCGCCGCACACCCATCGAACCCGTCCGGCGCCCTTGACCTCGTCAGGCTGCGAAGCTGCGCGGAGGCAGCCAGGGTCCAGGTAGGTATCGCCCTCGCTCGGCACGTCGACCAGGACGAACGACCCGGCGCCCTGCCCGATGAAGGGTGTCTCGATAAGTCCCGGCTCGAGCGTCATGAGCTTTCCGGTGCGCGGCGGGACAAGGTAGGACGCTTCGACCGTGATCCGGGCCTTCGGCTTAAGGGCGCGGGGCAGCTTCACCACACCCACGGAAGGGATCGCCAGTGCTTCGTTCCCCTCGACGACGGCAACTTCCAGCGAACTTCCCTCCGCCGTTACCAGGAGGTTCTGCGCGCCGGGCATGATGAAGAACGGGAGGGTCGCCAGGTCTTTCGACTGGTTGTTCTGGTACTCCCCGTGGAAGCGGACGCTCATCATGCCGTTCGGCGTATCGAGCGTGTAGTACGTCTCCGAAGCCGACAGGTACGGCTTCGAGAACGATTGCTGCGCCTCCACGGATGGCGCGCCCTCGCCCAGGAAAGGCAAGACGAGCGCGGCGAACAGACCGACCAGGGCGAAGCGACGGATCCTCATGGATCAACCTTCGACAGCTTCGAAGCGGGAGCGCAGACCCGCGAGAGACATTCGTGACCGCGGC
>JBDHWA010000175.1:0-5246 GCA_039809945.1 Dehalococcoidia bacterium
CTTGAGGTTGAGCTATAGTCGAGGGCAATAGGACGGTCGGGTTTTTCGATGACTATCCCGGCACCGAAGCTCAGGCCGCGACGCCCACCCCGTTCCCCTTCACCAGCTCCATGAGGCTGTCCACCTGGCGTGAGAGCTGTGCAAACTCGGGTGAAACGACCGGTTCCTGCCCTGCCTCTGGCGGGACGATGTATCCGGGCAGCAGGCCGTTCGCCGCGATGAACCGGCTGGCGGATGCCACAACCCCCGCAAGGGACACCTCATCGCCGGGAGCCGTGTGGTGCCTCGCTACGGCATCCTGGATATCGGCAGGGAGCTTCCAGCGGCGGGCAAGAATACCGCCAACCTCGGCGTGGTCGGCCCCGAGCAGCTCGCTCTCGACGTCTTCCAGCAGCACACCGCGGGCCATGGCTTCGGCGATCGCCTGGTCGAGGCCCGCCGGGTCGGCGTAGTACATCGCGAGGCGCCCCATATTGTGGAGAATGCCGGCCGTGAACGCGCTGGGAACGTCCAACCGGCGGCTCTTGCCTGCGAATTCCGCCGCCTTGAACGCGACGGCGATCGAATGCCGCCAGAACACCTCTATGCGGAAGAGTGCGTTGAGCGCATCAGGTGAGTAGGCGCCGGCGATGGCCCCGCTAATCGCCATGTTCCGCGCCTGGACGAACCCGAGGGTGACCAGCGCTTCCTGCACCGACGTGATCTCTCGAGAGCGGCGGTAGGCCGCCGAGTTCACCACTCGCAGCAGCCGACCGCTCAGTCCAGGGTCCGAGGACACGACAATCGCGAGGTCCGATGCCGAGGACTTTGGGTCCTGGGCCACTTCCATGACGCGAATGGCGACTGCCGGCAACGGTGGCAGGGCGTCAATCGCCGCGAGGATTTTCTGAGCGCGAGAGACCGGCTGGTCTGGCGTGGTGGGCATACTTTCGCCCCTCCGGGAGTTCTGCAACGTGCAGTGTCGGGCGAAACACTGCGGGCATTCGATCAGGGACTCCCCGATTACTCTCTCCAGTGACCCCGACTCACCGCGTCAGGCCGGCTGCGACCACATGGCGCCGTTGCTGGCGTCGTTCCGTTGCGGCGGCTTCGGCCCGTCGCGGAGGATGTCGATGACGTCAGACCAGACCGCGGCGAAGCCGAGGGGCCGGCCGAAGGCCGCCTCAGCTTCGGGCACATACATGGAGTCGAGGAACTTCTCGCCGAAGTAGTCCAGGCTGGGTCGTGGGAGGATGACCACGTCGGCCCCATCCGGATCGACTTGCTGAACATAATCGCTACCACAGATCAGCCCGCTCACGTTGACGCGCTCCCCGAAAACGGTGTTCGTCACGCCCCGGACGCGAATGTCCGCGCCCGTGACTTCCGAGGCCTCGGCAGCAACGCGCGACAGTAAGGGCGCAATGAGCGCCGCTGTCCCGATGACCGCTCGCTTCCCCGCGAAGGCGCCCGCCGGGATGCGCTGCTTGGTGCGGTTCCAGTCGTCCAGCATGGTGCGCACCATGCCGATACCGTTCTCGTACTGAGGGAAGCCGTCGTACGTGATCCGGCCCGGGATGGGAGCGCCTGCCGTGACGTAGAATTCGTCGCTGCACTGGGCCACTGTGGCGCCGAACCTGCGGCGAAACTCTTTCTGGAACGGGGTGATGACCTTCAGCACCGCACGCGCGTACTCGGGTGTCGGCCGCACGAGCGGGATCCCGTCACGCTTGAGAGACCACTCCTCGAGCTTTGGGCTGGCGCCGACGGGCACCACCGAGACGGTCAGCACGGTTGGGTAGAGTTCGCCCAGTTCGCGGATCGAGCGGGCAAGGTGCTCGCCGTCGTTCACGCCCGGACAGAGGACGATCTGGGTGTGGGCCTGCAGGCCGAGCGACTTCAGCCGCTTGAGCTGCTCGATGACATCTGGCGCAGTCTTGTTGGAAAGCATGTGCCGGCGCAGCGTCAACTCGGTGGCGTGCACCGAGACGTTGAGCGGGCTGAGGCGCTGCTCCTCGAGCCGGTCCCAGTCGTCTTCAGTCAGGTTGGTGAGCGTCACGAAGTTGCCGTGGAGGAAGCTCAGCCGGTAGTCGTCGTCCTTGGTGTACAGGCTCTTCCGCATCCCCTTCGGCAGGCCTTTGAGGAAGCAGAAGAAGCAGTTGTTGTTGCAGAGCGTGACCTCGTCCCAGGTCGCGCGCTCGAACTCGATCCCCAGGTCCTCGTCGATCTCTTTCTCGAAGAGCACGAGGTCGTCGAGGCCGTTCGCCTTACGGATGGCGACCTGCACCTCGTGGCCCGTGGCATAGAACTGGAAGTCGACGACATCCCGCAGTACACGGCCGTCCACAGAGACGACCGAGTCCCCGGCCTCGATGCCGGCCTCTTCGGCGAGCGAACCCGGGACGACGGCGGAGATAAGGCCCGGCGCGGGAGGACGATTCATGGCCATTCCATTGTGTCGCGCCGCGAAGCGAACAGTCGAAGCCGCCTGGCAGGTGGACAGAGGAGGCTAGCCCGCGAGCGCGTGGATGCGCGCCTCGACCTCGTCGATTGAGTAGTCCGGCGTCGACGCCCCCGCGGTCAGGCCAACGCGGTTCACGCCTTCGAACCAGGCTGCCTGGAGTTCTTCCGGGCCTTCGATGTGGTGGGCGATGGCGCCCTGCTCCTCGCAGACTTCCTTCAGGTGGCGGGTATTCGCGCTCTTCCGGCCGCCGACGACAACCATCACATCGACCGTTGCAGCAAGCGCTGCGGCAGCCTCTTGCTGGCCGGTTGTCGCATGGCAGAGGGTGTTCACCACGTGCATTTCGAAGTTCCGGTCGCGCCCGAGGAGCATCAGGTTGGCGACGAACTTCGCGAAGTCTTCCATCTTGTGCGTCGTCTGGACCATGACGGCGATCTTGTTGGGGAAGCCACCCGGGAAGTCTTCGACAAGGCGTCGGAGGTCAGCCAATTCGGCGCTGGATGCGATGGTCGCCTGGGAAACGCCTTCCTTGTCCATCGTCCAGCCCATGATGCCGCGCACTTCCTTGTGGCCAGGGTCGCCGAAGATGACGACGTGCCAGCCCTCGCGCACGAATTTCTGTCCGTAGCGCTGGGCGCGCGTGACGATGGGACAGGTCGTATCGATGATTTCGAGGCCGCTTGCCTGGAGCTGCTTCATGGCGCGCTCGCCGACGCCGTGAGCGGTGATAGCGACACGGCCCTCCTGCACGCGTTCGGCCGTGGCTGCGCCAATGTCGCCGTCCACTTCGTCCGGCCCGGGCAACTGGACCACTCCATTGTCCTGCAGCTTCCCGACGACGTGTGGGTTATGGACTATTTCGCCGACGCTGAAGACTGGCCGTGCGGGGCTGGCTTCGCCTTCCATGATCTGGACGGCACGCCGGACGCCCATGCAGAAACCCATCTCACTCGCGCGAATCACCTGGACCATGTGAACCCTCGCCCTCGCCTTCGATCCCAGTATAGGGAGCGACGTATTGGGGCGGTAACTGCGCCTGGATGGCCTCCACGATGCGACGAGTAAGGTCGCTCACCTGCTCTTCGCTGGGCCGCCGGACCGGTTCAAGGGCGATCGGCTCGCCGATGCTGACCGTGAACCGCGGCCGTCGCAACAGGACCAGCGGATTCCGGAGCTTCTCTGTGCCGGTCATAGCGCACGGGAGTACGGTCGCTCCCGAACGCAGGGCGATCATCGCGGTTCCGGGGTGTACCGGACCCATGTAACCAGTCCGGCTGCGATGGCCCTCCGGGAACATCCCGAGCACTCCGCCATGCTTGAGGATTCGCTCCGCGTTCAGCATCGCCCCAAGGTCGGCATCGAATCGCCGGACCGGGAACGCATCCCAGAGTTTGATGATGGCCCCGAAGGGCATCTTGAAGAGTTCGACCTTCGCCATGAACCGCACCCGCCGCCGGGCTATCCCTGCACCGAGGATCGGCGGGTCCGCGTTGTTGAGGTGGTTCGAGACCACGATGAGTGCGCCGCTCGGCGGAACGTTCTCCCGCCCGGTGACCTCCCACCGGACGATAACCCAGAGGAGACCGCGGAGGAGATAGGTACAGGTCCAGTAGAACGGCGGCGCAAACGTCTGCCAGCCGATGGACTTCAGGCGCCGCACGATGCCAACTCCAGCACCCGGTCAATGACCTCTTCGAGGGTGAGCGCACTCGTGTCGATGACAACAGCATCGGGCGAGATGTACGTTTGCGGGGCGTCGAGGCGGTCCCGGCGTGAAAGCGCTTGCTGGGACTCTTGAGCTTCCTGGTGTCCGACGCCGCGCTCCTTGTTCCGCCTTCGCGCGCGGGCGTTCTCGTCGGCGTCGAGGTAGATCTTGAGCGGCGCGTCGGGAAGCACGACCTCGCCGATGTCGCGTCCGGCGAGCACCGACCGCCAGCGGTGAGCGTACGCGCGCTGGCGCTTGATCAACGCGGCTCGAACCGGCGCAAGCCGCGCATAGCTGCTGACGTGAGATTCGAGTTCCCGGTTGTGTAGCTTGTGCGTGACATCCTCAGCGCCGAGGTACACGTGCGCCTCAGTTTCGTCGCCGATGCGAAGGTCGATTTCCTCGGCGAAGGACGCGCACGCTTCCTCGGTCGGTGGGACGTTGGCCCGGATGGCAGCGAGTGTGAAGGCGCGGTACATCAGGCCGGTGTCCAGGAACCGGTAGCCGCAACGCGCCGCCAGCGCCCTGCTCACGCTCGACTTCCCGGACGCGGCGGGCCCATCGATGGCGATGCTGGAAGGTGCGGCACGCATCACTCGCGGATTGTATGGGTGCCTGTTCGCTTCCGGCGAACTCCCGCCGCTAATCGTCGATGCCCGGCCGCTTGCCCCCGGCGGTCACGTAGAGGGCATCGACTTCCGCTTCGGTGAGCTCGCGGAATGCGCCGGAGCCCAGCGTCCCGAGCATCAGCTGGCCAACGCGGATGCGCCGTAGCACCGTTACCTGGCGGCCCAGGGCTGCCATCATCCGGCGGATCTCACGGTTCTTCCCTTCGCGCAGAGCGACAACGAGCCAGGCATTCGTGCCGGTTTCCTCCGCGCCCAGTGGCGGCGCCGCAGGGTTCACGGACGCAGCGCGGAGCCGATCGCCGGCGTCGTCGATGCCGCGCACGAGCCGTTCGAGGTCCCGTTTCGCGGGCATCGAATCGAGGCCGACGAGGTACTCCTTCTCCACCTGGTAGCGAGGGTGCGTGAGCAGGTCCGTCAGGTGTCCGTCATTTGTGAGGATGACCAGCCCCTCGCTGTCCATATCGAGACG
>JBDHWA010000176.1:0-5244 GCA_039809945.1 Dehalococcoidia bacterium
GCGGTTGTAACGGCGATGACCACGGACTCTTCGACCGTGTGGCCGGTGTGGAGGCCCTCCCGGAAGCGGGTCACCACCAGCAGCGAGTAGTCGATGCCCACGCCGATGCCGATCATCGCCGCGAACTGGGAGCTGAAATCGGGGAAGCCGAAGAAATTCGCCAGCAGCGTGAGCACCGCAAAACTCGAGATGAGCCCGAAGAGCGCCGCCACGATAGGCAGGCCCATCGCCACGACTGAGCCGAAAGCGATGAGGAGGATGACCACGGCCGCGAGCATGCCGATCATCTCGGAACCCATTTCGGGCATCTCGTTGTAGACGATGGCGTCGCCGCCGGTCTCGACGCGGACCCCGGCCTTACCGTTGTTCGCGTCGGCGATGTCCATGATCTTCTTCGCGTCGGCGGGCTTCACGTCTTTGAGTTCGCCATTGAAATGGATGACCGTGCGGGCGATGGTGCCGTCCTGCGAGATGTAGCCGGGCGATTCGAAAGGCGATTCGACGCCGGCGACTTTGGGCGCCGCCGAAACTTCGGCGATGGTCTTTTCGATCTGGGCGCGGGCCTCCGGCGAGGTCACGCCAGCGGGCGCTTCGAAGACGAGGTCGGCCGTAGCCGCAGCCTGCGCCGGGAAGCGGTCGCGAAGGAGGTCGAGCGCCTTCTGTGATTCGGAACCGGGAAGCGTGAATTCCGTGCTGAACTTGCCGGCCCAGAGCGACATGGCGGTGACGAGGGCAGCGACAACGATGATCCAGCCGAGCATCACCCGGCCGCGGCGGCGGTGCGTGATGTGGGCCCAGCGTTCGAGCATGGGGATAGACGGTGCGGCAGTGGTGCGGCGGGCCATGGGTTCCCTCCAGGTCTGGCGGCAGGTAGCGGAGATCGAGCGTAGGGCGCTCCGGTGGCGCCGGCCTCACCCATTTGGGTGGTTTCGGCAGGCGCCCGGGGAGCGGAATGCCAATTCCGCTTAGCCATCTTGAATCGGAATTCCGGTTCTGGTCAATCGGCAAATGGCGCCTTTTCGGGGGAATTTCAGAGGCCATTTGCCACCGTCTAACTACCCGTCAGCGTGCTAAGCGGAATTCCGGTTCCTCTCGCGGCGTGCTACGCTTCGCCCCGAGAGGGGACTTCGATAGCTGTGAGTGCACCGGAACGCGCGGATGCTCGCGCGAACAGGCAGCGCATTCTCACGGCGGCGCTTGCCGTCCTGGCGGAGCGTGGCGCCGCCGCAGAGATCAAAGAGGTCGCCGAGCGCGCCGGCGTCGGCGTCGGCACCATCTACCGCAACTTCGCCACCAAGGACGACCTCCTTCGCGGCATCCTCGATGACGTTATCGATCAGTTCATGGCCGTCCACGAGCAGGCGCTCGCCTTCGAAGACCCCGTGGAGGGCATCCGCTTCTTCATCCACGACATGTTCGAAATCATGGAGCGGTGGAGTCCGGCCATCCTGGCGATGCTCTCCGGCGCGTTTACGGAGGAACTGAAGGAACGCCTGCTGACCTTCCTGCATGACCGCCGGCTCGAGGCGCTCTTCACGCGCGGCATCGAACTCGGCCGCTTCCGCCGGGATCTTCCGGTCGGCCTCGCCCGCGGCCTGCTCATCAATGTGGTCGACCCGCTGGTCTACCTCGCGGTCCAGTCCGAATACGACCGCGAAGCGATGACTGAGGGGTTCACCGACCTCATCCTCCGGGCCGTAGTGGCGGCTCCGAACGACGGATAGGCAACTTAACCAGTCGCCTTTGCGCCGTTGCTATAATCCCGGCACCCAACACGGGCGGGCCATGGCCCGCTTCGCCGCGGTCGGAAGTACAACACCTTTTCGGAGCCGGCCCTCGTGGAAGACCCAAAGATCGTCGCCGAGCGGATCATCTCGAACGTCGAGACCGTCATCATCGGCAAGTCGCACGAATTGCGGCTGGCCGTCACCGCCCTCCTTTGCGGCGGGCACATGCTCATCTCCGATGTCCCCGGCGTCGGCAAGACGATGCTTGCGCGGGCTATCGCCGTCTCCACTGGCTGCTCGTTCAGCCGCATCCAGTTCACGCCGGACCTCCTCCCGAGCGATGTGACCGGCGTCTCCATCTATAACCAGAAGTCCGGCGACTTCGAGTTCCGCCCCGGCCCGATCATCTCGCAGGTGGTCCTCGCCGACGAAATCAACCGGGCCACGCCGAAGACCCAGTCGGCCTTGCTCGAAGCGATGGAGGAGCGCCAGGTTACCGTCGACGGCGTCACCCACAGGATGCCGCAGCCGTTCCTCGTCCTCGCCACCCAGAACCCGATCGAGTACGAGGGCACCTTCCCGCTGCCGGAGGCCCAGCTCGACCGCTTCATCCTGCGCATGAACCTGGGCTACCCGAGCCCGACCGACGAGGTGCTCGTCCTCGACCAGCAGCAGACCGCGCACCCTATCGAGTCCTGCCGCCAGGTCACCGACCCGAACGAGATCGTCCAACTCCAGCGGGCCGTCCGCGAGATCTACGTCGACCCGCTCATCAAGCAGTACATCGTGCAGGTAGCGAACGCGACCCGCGAGCACGAGGCTGTCCACCTGGGGGCGAGCCCGCGCGGCTCCATCGCCCTCTTCCGCACGGCTCAGGCGAAGGCGCTCCTGGAAGGCCGCGACTTCGTCACCCCGGACGACGTGAAGGACCTCGCCGTCCCAACGCTGGCTCACCGCATCATCGTCAGCCCGGGCGCCCGCGTGAAGGGCGTCACGGAGACTGACGTGGTGGTCCAGTGCCTTTCGCGCGTGCCCGTCCCGGGCGCCAGGGCGCGAGTCTAGGGCGTGAAGCGGGGCATCCGCTCGCTGCTGGCTCCCGAGCGCCGCATCCTCACGCTCGTCGTTGCCATTCTCCTGGTCTCGATGTTCGTCGCCTTCGGGACCGGCTTCTGGCTGCTCTTCCGGCTGGTCTACATCATCGCCCTGGCCATCCCGGCCTGTTGGGCGCTCGTGTGGTGGAACACCCGCGGCCTCGAAGCCGATGTGGACCGGCGCACCATGCGCGCCCAGGTTGGCCAGGAAGCCCAGGAAGTCATCGAGGTGCGTAACCGCACGCCGTTCCCGAAGGTCTGGCTCGAAGTCGAAGACCCGAGCGACATGCCCGGCCATCAATCCCGCCGGGTGGTCATCATCCCGCCGCGTCGCAGCCGCAACTGGGTGGTGACCACGCAGCTGCGCCGTCGCGGCCTGTACGACTGGGGGCCGCTGAAGATCACCGCAGGGGACCCGTTCAACCTCTTCACGCGCCGCCGCGTCATCGGCGGGGCGCAGCAGATTCTCGTCTACCCGCCGGTCGTCGACCTGCCCCACTTCCAGGCGCCCCCGGCGAACCTGCCTGGCGAGGGCCGCTTCCGACGGCGAACGCACTACGTCACACCGAACGCCTCGGGCGTGCGCGAATACGCCCCCGGCGACAGCTTCAACCGCATCCACTGGAAGACCACCGCCCGCCGCGACGAATTGATGGTGAAGACGTTCGAACTCGACCCCGCGAGCGACATCTGGGTCGTCCTCGACCTCGAAAAGCGCGTAAACGCCGGCCGCGACGAAGAGAGCACCGAGGAGTACGGCGTGCGCATCGCCGCGAGTGTCGCCCGCCACTACATCGTCCAGAACCGGCCCGTTGGCCTCATCACCTTCGGCAGTGACCTCCAGGTGGTCGAACCGGAACGCGGCCAGCAGCAACTCACCCGCATCCTCGAAACCCTCGCGACCTCGTACGCGGTGGGCGACGCGCCCCTCGGCAACCTGCTGATGGAGGAGCAGCGCCGCTTCGGCCGCCACACCACGCTCGTAGTCGTGACTTCGGCCACCGATGACCACTGGCTCACCGCTATCCAGTCGCTCACCCAGCGCGGCGTGCGTGCCGCCGTGGTCCTCCTCGACCCAACGACCTTCGGAGACAACCGCTCGCCCCTGCTCCTGTACGGGCAGCTCATGGCGAGCGATATCCTTACCTATGTGGTGCGGCGCGGCGATGACCTGACGCTCGCGCTCAGCCCAACCGGAAGCGGAGCAAGCACGTGGCAAGCATAAGCCCGCCCCTCCAGCAGCCCGCCTCGCGGCGAATCGGCACGGCCGCCCTGCGCGTCCCCCGGCTGGTGATGAGCTGGGAGGACTGGCTGACCTTCGCCGCCGCAGTTATCACCTTCGGCGCCGTGGGCGTCTCGCTGCAGCAGGCCCACTGGGTCGATGACATGCCGGCTTTCGTGCCGACGGCCATCGCCGGGCTCCTCATCGGCATGATCGCCGCCCGGATCAAGTACTACGCGGTGGTCATCCATCCCGTGGCCCTCGCCATCGGCGTGGCCGTGGTGGTGCTCACCGCCCAGAGCTTCGCCGACGGCGCGACGCTGAGCGAACGACTCTCCGACTTCCGCTTCCGCATGGAGGAGTGGTACCACGTCGTCCGCGCCGGGGACATCAGCAACGACAACCTGCCGTTCGTGACCCTTGTCCACGGGCTCACGTTCCTCGCCACGTACTTCGCCGCCTGGTGCCTCTTCCGCTGGCACAACGCCTGGCTGGCCGTCATCCCCAGCGGCGTGATCCTCCTTACGAACATCAGCTTCCTGAAGGGCAAGCCGAGCGAGACATTCGTCGTCTTCCTTTTCGGCGCCATCATCCTCATTGCCCGGCTTCACCTGCAGAAGCGCCAGGCCGAGTGGAAGCGCGATGGCGTCGACTACCCGGACTTCATCAGCGTGAGCGCCATCCAGCTCACCGTGGCGGCGGCCATCGCGCTCATTGTCGGTGCGTGGTACATCCCGCTCGGAGACCAGGCCGCCGCGGTCGAACGCGTCTTCGACGCCGTTTCGAAGCCGGTCACCAACCAGTCCGACTCGTTCGTCCGGCTCTTCCACAACATCGATTCACGTAAGGGCGCGCAGCTGCACTCCTTCGGCAACACGCTTCCCGTGCAGGGCAACGTGAAGCTCGGCACGAAGCAACTCTTCGAGGTGAACAGCGCTACCCCGGGCCTCATCCGCGCCACCAGCTATGACCACTACACGGGGGTCGGCTGGAAGGCCACGGGCCGTGAATCGCAGCGCGTCGATGCCGGCACCCTGGCGCCCGATGAGACCACCGCCGAGAGTTACCAGGCGCGCGACGTGAGCGTCCTGCGGGTGAAGGTGCTTGCGTCCGAAAGCACGTTGCTGACGCCTGGCACCCCGCTCGGCGCGAACATCGATGCCACCGTCGAGACGCCGAAGGGCTTCACCGGCGACATCGAGGA
>JBDHWA010000177.1:0-5233 GCA_039809945.1 Dehalococcoidia bacterium
GCCCCACGCTGCCCGCTATTCGTGCGCCGCTATACTGCTGAGGGTAGGGATACCCACGAATGCGAACTGTCCTGCTGGTCACCCGTCACCCCGATGTCTCCCGGCTCAGCCCGGAACTCGAGAGCGCCGGGTTCTCTGCGCCAGCCATTACCCCCGAACGCCTGGCCAGTAACGAACTCGAAAGCGGCGCCGACGTGGTCGTCCTCGACCTGCGCGACATCCCACCTGCGGCCTTCACGCTGCTCAGCAACACCTACGCCGAAAACGGCACCATCCTGCTCGTCATCGCTCCGCCGGAACAACTCGACCGGGTCAGCGTCGATGTCCCGATCGACGACTTCGTCATGCTCAGCGCCTCGCCGGAGGAGCTTGCTCGCCGCATCCAGCGCTGCCTCTGGCGCAAACACGGCGTCGACAGCGAGAACTTCGTCCGCTGCGGCGCGCTCACGCTCGACCTCTCGAATTACCGCGTGACCGTCGACAACGAGTCGCTCGTGATGACCTTCAAGGAGTACGAACTGCTCCGCTTCCTGGCGATGAACGCAGGCCGGGTGTTCACGCGCGAACAGCTGCTAAACCGGGTCTGGGGCTACGACTACTTCGGCGGCGCGCGCACGGTTGATGTCCATATCCGGCGCATCCGGGCGAAGATCGAGATTCACGGGCACGCCTTCATCGAAACCGTGCGCAACGTGGGCTACCGGCTGGTGGCCGAAGCGAAGAAAGACCCCGCTGACTGACCCGGCGCCCCGTCACACTTCGATGACTTCGGCCTCCTCCACGGCAACACCGTAGACATCAGATAGCGTCTCGATGAGGATGCGCGCCGCCTCCAGGGCGTCGCTGCCGGGGTGCTGCCAGTGGTTCGGGCTGAGCGGCCCCGGGGGCTGGAAGCGCAGCGCGTGCAGCTTCTGCAGCTGCCCGGCCGTGAGCGGTGCGGGGAGAAATGCGCCGCTGACCGCTTCGAGCACGAACTCGGCCTTGCTGACCATCGCCGCCTGCACATAGAACGGCTCCGCCTGGAGGATCACCGCGTCACATTCGTGGCGGCTTAGCCGGAGGAGCGCGTCGACCAACTCCTGTGCGGTCGCCATGCGCGGCAGTCTAACAGGCGGATGCAAAAACGGACCCGGATTGGCCCGGTTCGGCCAGTGACAGGGCGCGTACCATTCTTCGATGGAACCCGAAGCCCGCACTGCACTCATCCGCCGTTACGCCGAAGGCTACGCCGCCGTCGAAGACGCCCTTCGCGGCATCACCCCCGCCGAACTCGATAACCAGGGCGACGAAGGTTGGTCCGCGCGCATGGTGGTGCACCACCTCGCCGACAGCGAGATGACCTCGGCCCTCCGCCTGCGCAAGCTCATCGCCGAGGAGAACCCGGTCATCTGGGGATACGACGAGGAGGGCTACGCCGCCGTCCTCTTCTACGACAGCCGCCCGATCGAAGCCTCGCTGCTCGCCTTCCGGGCGGCTCGCGAGAGCACCCTCGGCATCCTCGAACGAATCACCGCGGGCGACTGGAGCCGGGCCGGCTGGCACACCGAGAGCGGCCTCTACACGGTGGAACGCTGGCTCGAAATCTACGCCGCGCACGCCCACGACCACGCCGGGCAGATTGTTCGCGCCCGCTGGGGTTAGATTCGCCCGCCCGCCATCGCGGCGTCGTACCCGCGCATGGCCGATTCGATAGCGAACTCGCGGTCACTTGCGAGGACAAACCGCGCGGCGATGAGGCCATCGGTGGCCGCGGCAATGCGGCTGCGGTAGTCATCGCGGTCACGGTACCGCTCGGCGATGGACGGACGCGGGTCGCCCGTGGCGGCGCGTTCCTCCGCTGTCCGCGCGAAGTTCAGGCGCGAACCCGGCATCTGCGAGAGCGGCCTCAGCCGTGCGTGCTTCACCTGCGTGTTCCAGCCGGTGAGGGTGGCCACCGGGACCTGCTGTTCCGGCATGTGCACGCCGGCCACTTCGTTCCCGTCGCTGTCGACCGCCGAGACGAGCGTCTGCCGGGTTGGGCCGTAGCTGGCCGGCCAGCGGCTAACGCCCTGTGCGGCACCCGGCCCGAGGTCGATCGCGCGCACCTTCGGGAGCGCCTCTACGTCCGGCCGGTGCAGCCCGGGGATGCGTGACGCCGCTTCGAGGACGGACTCCGGCGTTACGGCCGTGCCGCCGGCCACCCGTGGGACGGCACTGGCCGGCGGCTCTCCGCCCCGCGACACCCAGCCGTCGAAGGCGGCAAACAGGCCCCGCAGTAGCGGCGAGGGGTCGACGCCCGTGGGTTCGTTGGCGATGCCCATGAGGCGGGCCATCGCCGTGTTCGCGCCGAGGTGATCCAGCCCGGCCATGAGGTACGAGCGCACGTTCTCCGGGTTCGGGATGTCGGCGGAACCGTCGAGGGTGGTGTGCGTGAGCGAAGCGTCGCTGCGCCAGTACTCCCAGCCGCTGTTCACCCAGAACACCTTCGGGGTGCCGCCGAGGCAGTCCTGGCGGTCGAACAGGCCGCCTTCAGGGCCGCGCCAGGCTCGTGGCGGAAGGTCGGCGAAGCCGGCGGCGATGGCTTCGTTCGGCTGGGCGAAGCGGTGGTTGAACTCGCCTGTGCGTCCGCCAGCGATGTGGATGAAGAGCCCGTCGAACACCTGCCGGCCAGCCTCGTCGAGGTTGAAGCCGTCCCAGAGGAACTGGCGCAGCAGGCGGCCCGTCTGCGAAACGCCCATGCCGAGGGCGCGGTCCAGCTTCGGCAGCCCGAGCGCTCCGCCGGGGTTCGAACGCGCATGGCTCACGAAGTCGCGGATGGCGCCGAGGCCAACGCCCGCCACCGGGCAGTGGGCCGTGCGGTAAACCAGTTCGTAGAGTTGCCCCGCGCGGAAGCCGTCCGCGTACCAGACGTGTGCGGCGTCGGGCGTGACCATGCCGTCGCGCTCGTGGGCGAAGGCCCAGCGGTCGCGGGGAATCGTTGTCCGCGGCCCTGTTGGCGACTCGCGGAGAGAGAGGCTCGCGGTCGGCTGTTCGAGGCCGGCGGGCGGGTACACCGGCTGCGTACGGCCCGCCATGATCGCCGTCGCATCGAGCAGCCGCAGCGACTTCGTGTCCGAACCGGCCTGCAGGTCGATGCGGAAGTCCCCGGCGATGGGTTCGCCGTCGATGAGCGCCCGGGGCGCGGTCAGCGCGAGTTGGCGCGGCCCGCGGGCCAGGTCGAACTGCCAGCCACACCAGGCGATGGTCCAGCCCCCGGCGAGCAGCAGGCTTTCGCCATGCGGGATGGTCCCGGCCGGGAGCACGGCCAGGTCCGGAGCAGGCCCCAGCCCGAACGGGATGGTCACATTGCCGCGGTTCGCCACGCTGAAGAAGAGGCCGCCGTTGGCCAGCGCCGGGTCCTTCGGGCGAAGGACACAGAAGTCCGCTTCCGCGCGCACGAGGCCATCGGCGGCGCGCTCGGCGAAGGCGATATCGGTGATGCGCTGGTTCGCTTCGGCCGCGGGGTCGAAGGCGAAAGTGGCAATGCCGCGGACCAGTTCGTAGGGGCCGGCATCGCCCCAGGCGCGCCCGTCTTCGTAGCTCGCGGTTGATGTGACGGTCAGGGTTTCAACAGCCATTGGCAGCGCCTCCGCGGCCGATTCTACCGGTCCACGCCTGCCGGGCCTTCCTGCTCCCGGATCGATTCGAGGGTGGGCCGCCGGTAGCGGTCCTCCGGGTTGTCCCAGCCCTTGAACCGCGGCTCGCGCTTGTCCGCAAAGGCCGCGCGCGACTCCATCAAGTCCGACTTCGCGCCATGGTCGCGCAGCCGGTTCGCCAGCCGCTCGAGTTCCGGCGCGGGCGCCGGGCGCATCGCCCGCATCATCGCGAGGGTGTTTTCGCGCGAGGCCGGGGGGAGCGAGAGCAGGTGGTTCGCCATCGCGAACGCCTCGGGCATGAGCCCTTCCGCGCTGGTCAGCCGGTTGATGAAGCCGAGCTGGTAGAGGCGCTCGGCGTCGAACCGGAAGGCGAACGCCATCTCCGTCGCCACCGGGTGGGGCATGTTCGCGATGAAGCCGTGAGCGTGGCCGCCGAGCAGCCAGCGCTTCGCCTCGGACATTTCGAAGACGGCCCCCTGCACGGCCACGCGCAGGTCGCACCGTTCGACCAGCTGGAAGCCGCCGCCCATGGCGTATCCGTTGATGGCGCAGATGACCGGCTTGTCGAGCGTGCCGCTGGTGAACGGGTCGCGCTTCACGCTGCTGTCCAGCCCCGGCGCGCCTCGGCCCAACGACTCCTTCATGTCCTCACCGGCACAGAATGCGCGGCCCGTCCCGGTGTAGATGGCGACATCGAGGTCGCGGCTCTCGGCGAACTCGATCCAGGCGTCGGCAAGGGCGGCGCGCAGTTCGTTCCCGAGCGCGTTGAGCCGCTCGGGCCGGTTCATCCGGATGACGAACACCGCGCCCTGGCGCTCGGTTTCAACAATGGCCATTCGCTGCCCCCGGGAGTTGCTGGTGCGAAGCGATGGTACAGGCCCGCGAGCCGCGGCGTAGGATCGAGGCATGGACTCCAACCCGCGGCTCGGCCGGCCAGCCCTCGAAGGGATCCGCATCCTCGACTTCACGCGCGCCCAGCAGGGCCCGTTCGCGACCATGCTCCTTGCCGACATGGGCGCCGAAGTGTGGAAGGTCGAACCGCCCGGGGGCGAGCAGGGCCGCGCCAACGGCCTCGGGCCGGACGGCTTCTCCTCCTATTTCGAGGGCCACAACCGGGGCAAGAAGAGCATCACCCTCGACCTCCGCAACCCGCGCGCCATCGAGGTCGTGAAGCGCCTCGCACCCCTCTGCGACGTCGTCGTCGAGAACTTCCGGCCGGGCGTGATGGAGGACATGGGCATCGGCTACGAGGACCTCCGCGCCCTGCGCGAGGACATCATCCTCGCCTCGGCTTCGGCGTGGGGGCGAAGCGGCCCGTGGGCCCGGCGCGGCGGCTATGACCACGTCGCGCAGGCCTTCAGCGGCGTCATGTACGAACAGGGCGAAGGCCCCGGCGGCGAACCACAGGCGCTCATCGGCGGGTTCGCCGACCAGATCGGCGCGATGCTCCTGGCCTTCGGCATCTCCACCGCGCTCGTTGTGCGCGAGCGTGACGGCATCGGCCAGCATATCGACGGCTCGCTCATCGGCGGGATGGTCGCGATGCAATCGAAGCAGATCATGGAGTTCCTGCGCACCGGCAAGCAGTCCGGCTTCCAGCGCCGCCGCGCCGCCACCTA
>JBDHWA010000178.1:0-5182 GCA_039809945.1 Dehalococcoidia bacterium
CGGTCGACTGCGACCGCCACGTTGAACCGTGACACGCCGAGGCCGGCGTCGATGCAGAGCCACGGTCCCACGCGCTCGCAGTAGCCATCGGGACCCAGCACCGTGATCTGCTCGAGAGCGTGGCAGTAAAGGGCGTGCATCTCATCCAGGGAGGGAGCCATCGGGCCATCCTACGGGCCGGGAGGCAAGCGCGCTCCGGTTGGCCGATAATTGCCGCAGCCCAAGCAGGAGTGAGCACGTGGAACAGCCAAGCGAAGCCTCGTTGAAGAAGATGTGGAACTACGCAGAGAAGTACGCTGAGAAGTCGGGAACGCACCTTCACCCCGACCGGTACATCACCGAAGGCGTTGTGCTTGGGCTGGCCTCGAACATCGACAACTACGGCCGGCCGCTCTGCCCGTGCAACTTCTACCCATCGAAGGACGAAAATGGCAACTGGCCCGAGGGGCTCTACCTGCCCCGCGAAGAAGAGGTCAAGCGGCGCGACTGGATCTGCGCCTGCGATGAGATGCAGATGTACAAGTACTGCCACTGTCTGCTCTTCGTGACCGAAGAGGGGCTCCCGATTACCGAGTACCTGCCTGAAGACCACGAAGGCCGCGAGATCTATGGACTCGTGAAGGACCCGACGCCCGGCCAGGGCCGGGGCCTGTGGAAGGCGTTGCAGAAGCAGGAGCAGGCGAAGGAGTAGCAGGGGACTGCGCCGTTCACTCGGGCGCAGAGCGCCGCACTCACCGGCCCGGCAGGTAGTGGCGGAAGCCAGTGCTCGACGGTTCGAAGCCGAGGTGACGGTAGAGGCCGTGGGCGTCGTTTTCGGGGGAGTTGCGCTGGTTGCCGCTCTGGAGCTGGACTTTGTAGCAGCCGGCTTCGCTGGCGAGACGGAGGCATTCCTCGATGAGGCGGCGGTGACCATGTTTTCGACTTGCGCCCAGGGTTGGGAGTCGTGCGTGAGGTTCGGGACGATGACGATCGTCACCGTGCCGACCACGCGGTCTGCTTCGGCGACAAGAAGGGTCATGTTCGGGGTGCTGAGGATGTCGCTGAGTGCGGCCGACGCGCGCTCGCGATCCGGGTTGGCGTTGTCCGGGCTGAGCTGTTCGTAGAGGGCAAGAAGGGCATCCAGGTCCCCCATGGATGCCCTTCGGATGGCCAGTGGTGGCGCCGCAGGCCTCAGGCGGCGCCGGCCGCCTCGACCGCCTTCCGGGCGGCGTCGAAGAGTTCGGTGGCACGGATGAGCGGGAGGCCGCTTTCTTCGACGAGCTTCTCGCCCTCGGCGAGGTTCGTGCCGATCAGACGCATGACGACGGGAACGTCGATCTTCATCTGCTGGTGAGCCATGATGACCCCCTGGGCGATGATGTCGACCCGGGCCATGCCGCCGAAGATGTTCACGAGGATAGCCTTCACCGACGGGTCATCGAGGATAACCTGCAGCGCATTGACGACGCGCTGAGGGTCGTTCACCGTGCCGATGTCGAGGAAGTTGGCGGGTTCGCCGCCAGCCAACTTGATGGTGTCCATGGTGGCCATGGCGAGGCCGGCGCCGTTGACGACGCAGCCGATATTGCCGTCGAGCTTGATGAAGTTGGCGACGCCGAGTTCCTGGGCCTTGACTTCGAGCGGGTCCTCTTCGTCCTTGTCGCGCAGAGCTTCGAGGTCCTTGTGACGGAAGAGGGCGTTGTCGTCGATGTTGAGCTTGGCATCGACAGCAACTACCCGGCCGTCGGTCGTTACGGCGAGCGGGTTGATTTCGACGAGGCTCGCATCCGTGGCCACCAACGTCTTGTAGAGTCCTTCCACGATCTTTCCGAACTGGTCCGCCTGGTCACCCGAGAGGCCGAGCCGCGCTGCCAGCGTGCGGCCGACGTAGGACTCGTAGCCGGCCGACGGGTTCACATTGACACGGACGATGGCTTCCGGGTTGTTGTGAGCGACAACCTCGATCTCCTGGCCGCCTTCAGCACTGGCCATGATCAGCGGGCCGCCCGCCATGCCGTCGATGATGGCAGCGAGGTAGTACTCCTTCGCGATGTCGGTCTGTTCGGCAACGAGGACGTTCTTCACGAGCTTCCCTTCGGGGCCTGTCTGGATGGAGACGAGATGCTTGCCGAGGATGGCAGCAGCTGCCGCCTCGGCTTCATCAACGGTATCCGCCAGCCGGACGCCGCCGATGCGGTCGCCCTTCACCTTGCCCGAATTGTTCTCCGGGTCGGTGGTGAGCTTCTGGTACATGTCCGCGGTTTCCGACTGGGCGACGAGGCGGCCTTTGCCGCGCCCGCCGGCATGAATCTGGGCCTTTACAACCACCTTGCCGCCAAGTTCCTGGGCGATTGCGCGGGCCTCAGCAGGCGTCGAAGCGACGCGGCCTTTCGTGGTCGCCACGCCGTTTTGGGCGAGCAGGTCTCGGGCCTGGTATTCATGCAGTTTCATCAGATGCTCCGGGAAGGTGTGCGCCATGCAGCGTAGCGCGACGCTGCCCTAGCAGATAGCTGGATTGGCGGAGAGGGGGAGATTCGAACTCCCGGTGACTTGCGCCACGGCCGTTTTCAAGACGGCTGCATTAAACCACTCTGCCACCTCTCCGTGGGCGAGTTTAGCCGACGTTCGGGCTTCGTTCCTTTAGCACTCTTGACGGCGGAGTGCCAAGGTGCGCACGATGAACCGGCCAGACCTTGCCGATATGGGCATTGCGAGGGATCCGTGCCTACCTACGAATATCAGTGCAACCGCTGCAAAGCGGTCTATGAGCTGCGCCAGGGCTTCGATGCCGAGACGACGCACAAGTGCGAACAGTGCGGCAAGGGAACCGCAAAGCGCATCCTCCATGCGCCGAAAGTGCTCTTCAAAGGCAGCGGGTTCTATGTGACGGACAGCAAGGGGAAGAACCCTGCCGCCCAGTCTGAACCCCGGAGCGAACCTTCGGAGGCGGCTCCCACTGCAAGCGCGCCTACATCCGAGACAAAATCCTCAGCTTCCGGCGAGGCTGCCGCTTCCTAACCGCGGAATCGAAGGCTATTCGCTTCCCCGTCATCCACATATACTTCCGCCCGTGCCAAGGCCGGACCGCGCAGTCAGCCGGACCAACGGAGACTCGACCCGAAGCCGCATCCTTGCATCAGCAGCAGCGCTGTTTGCCGAGCGAGGGTATGCAGCCACGTCGGTCAGAATGGTGGCGCGCTCGCTCGGGTTGAGTGACCCGGCGGTTCACTACCACTTCCCATCGAAACAGGCGCTCTACCTTGCGCTGTTGAGTCAGCCTGACTACGGGCCGCTTCCACTGGACCGGAAGCCACTCACCCGGGCCTCGGTCATCGAGCAGATCCTCCACCTTGCCAACTGGTGGCTCGCCAACCCCGGACTCGGCCAGATCATCCTCCGTGGCCAACTGGCCAGCGACGAGCCGGCGTTGCAGTACCTGGCTGTGACTGATGCCCGCTGGAACCAGTTGGTCACCGCGCCTCTCGTCGAACTCATGGGGCCGCCCGGGGTCGAAGCGTCGAACCTCGCCTCTGACCTGCTCTGGGGCGTCTACTCTGACGCCGTCTTCGCGTTCGGCGATGAAACGCGGGAGGTGGCCGAGCAGGAGTACTTTCAGCAGCGGCTCCGCCAACTGGTTGCCCTGGCGATCCCGGAGGCCTGGTGACGAGCAAAGAGCCGCGCCGCGACGAGACACGCCGGAGAATCATCGCCGGCGCCCGCGAACTTTTCGCGCGGGATGGCTTCGACAACACAACGGTGCGGGGCATCGCCCAGCGAGTGGGTCTGACCGACGCCGCACTCTATTACCACTTCAAGAGCAAACGAGAGATCCTCGAGGCGGTCTGGGAGATGCCAGGCAGCGGCAGCCCCGCTCAAATCCGGGTGGAAGGCCCCCTGACGGAGGCCCGGCTCCGGACCATCGTCGAATCCCTCCTGGACTTTGCCCACATCAATCGCGACTTCATCCGCCTGGTCAACCGCGAGAACCTGGCCGGGGACGAGACGGCCCGGGCCATTCGCAGCCACAACCGGGCCCACGTACGCCGTATCTTCCACCAGCACCTCTTGACCATCACAAGCCCCGAGGACGCAGACCTGCGCAGTGACGCACTTGTGACGCTGATCCTCGGCGGCACGCTTCGCGCCAGCATCCAGCAGAACCTGGCCGGCGTTGAGTCGGATGATGACCCGGTGGACCGCGAGCGCATGATTCGCGCAGCCGCTCACCTTGCCGGGTTCGTCGAGGCTGGAGTGCGCTGACGTGCGGGCAGTGGTCCAGCGCGTACGATCCGCCAGCGTAACGGTCGGAGACGATGAAGTCGCACGCATCGGGCCCGGTCTGCTGGTCTTGCTCGGCGTCTCGAACGGTGACACACCCGCCGATGCCGATCGCCTCGCCGCGAAGGTCGCGCTGCTTCGCATCTTCGACGACGCCGACGGCCGGATGAACGTGGATGTCTCCGCGGCCCAGGGTGCGGTCCTGTGCGTTAGCCAGTTCACCCTCTACGGCGATGTTCGACGCGGGAACCGGCCCTCCTACAGCGCTGCCGCTCCACGCCCGGTCTCCGAGCCGCTCTATCAGCGATTCTGTGAGGCAATCGACCGGCAGGACATCCGGTGTGAACGAGGGGTCTTCGGCGCGGAGATGCTGGTGCGCCTTGAAAACGACGGTCCTGTGACGCTGATCATCGACACCTCAGACCTCGATACGCCCCGCCGCGCTTGACCTGAACGCCCGCCCGCCCGCAACGTTTCGCTTCACACCCTCTCCGGAGCCGCCCTCCATGCGCATGAGCAAATTGATGCTGAAGACGTTGCGAGAAGCGCCGTCGGAAGCGGAACTCGAAAGCCACAAGCTTCTCCTGCGCGCGGGCCTCGTCACGACGTTCGCAGCAGGGCTGTACGCGTTCACACCGCTGGGCTGGCGAGTCATCCAGAAAATCGAACAGATCATTCGCGACGAGATGGATGCAACCGGGGCGCAGGAAGTGCGTCTCCCCGAGTTGAACCCGATCGAACTCTGGGAACAGTCCGGCCGGGCCGAAACCATGGGCCAGACGCTCTTCCGCCTTGCCGACCGCAAGGAGCGCGGCTTCGTCCTCGGCCCGACGCATGAGGAAGGGATGAGCTTCCTCGCCTCCCGCCACATCCAGAGCTACCGCGACCTCCCGGTCACGCTCTACCAGATCGAGACGAAGTTCCG
>JBDHWA010000179.1:0-5179 GCA_039809945.1 Dehalococcoidia bacterium
CAGGCGATGCGGGCCTCGGCCCGGCCGTCGTACACCTTCCCGCCAGAGCCATCGACGGTCACCTGGCGGTCAACCTGGAGGGCGGTCGTGGCAGCAGCAGCTCCCACGACGCACGGGATGCCAAGTTCCCGGCTGACGATGGCGGCGTGGCAGGTGCGGCCGCCACGCTCGGTAATGATAGCCGAAGCTCGCTTCATCGCCGGGACGAAGTCAGGAGTCGTCATCTCAGCGACGAGCACGTCACCCTGTTTCACGATGTCGATGTCTCGCGGGTCGTGAACCACACGGATGACGCCGACGCCAACGCCGGGGCTGGCCGGCTGGCCCGTCAGCAAGACCGGCTGGGTTTCAGGTTCAGCGTCGTCGTCGTCGCCGGCCCCTGCCTTCATGGTGGTCACGGGACGCGCCTGCGTCAGGTAGAACTTGCCGCCTTCGTAGGCCCACTCGATGTCCTGGTGCGAGCCATAGTGCTCCTCGACGGAGCGCCCGATCCGCGCCAGCTCTCGAATTTCGCTGTCGGAAAGCTTCTGGGTTGGGCGAAGCGCCTCCGGGACGTCAAGCCAGGCGTTCGCGCCCTCGTGCCCGCCGTCTCCCCCGGCGGCCTTGCCGATCATCCGTTCCTGCGGAGTGACCGTCTTGTCGAGGATGACCAGCGATTCCTTGTTCAGCAGATACAGGTCCGGAGAGATCTCGCCTGAGACGATGCCTTCGCCGAGTCCGAAGACGGCCTCGATGGTGATCTTGGAAGCGTCGGAGGTCACCGGCTCGACCGTGAACATGACGCCGGACTTTTCTGACTGGACCATGCGCTGGACGGGGACCGCGAGGCCGACCTTCGTGTGGTCATACCCCGCTTCTTCGCGATAGAAGATGGCGCGTCCTTCGAAGAGGGACGCCCAGCAGGCCTGCACGGCGCGGACGACGTTCTCGGCGCCGACGACGTTCAGGAACGTGCTCTGCTGTCCCGCAAAACTGGCCTCCGGCAGGTCCTCGGCCGTAGCCGAACTGCGAACTGCTACCGGACCCTCACCGAGTTCCCGGTAGGCGTCCATAATTTCTCCCGCGATGTGCGGAGGCATCGGCGCATCCATGATTCGCTGGCGAATGCTCGCCGCGCGTTCGTTCAGCGCGCGCGAATCATGCACGTCGAGGTTGAAGAGGTCTTTCTTGATGAGCGGCTCGAGCGCGTTGACCTGGATAAAGCGGAAGTAGGTATCCGCCGTGACGACGAATCCTGGGGGAACGGGAATCGATGCCCGGGTCAGCTCACCGAGGTTGGCGCCTTTGCCGCCAACCAGACCGAGATCCTCTCGGCCTACCTCGGAGAACCAGACAACTGAGCGAGTCAAGCTAACCAATCTGCCTATACCTCCGTGGCTAGTGCATAGCGCAGACCGATGACTTCGGTCACGGAATTATAGCCGCCGGCCGGAGAAAGACACCCCCGGCCGGCAAGGCAATTTTTGTGGTTGCGATAGGTTTATTCCACAGTCACCGTCTTCGCCAGGTTGCGTGGCTGGTCAACATCGCAACCTCGCCGCACCGCCACTTCATAGGCCAGCAGTTGAAGCGGGATTGAGGCAACGACAGGTTCAAGCAGCTCCGAAACCTCGGGCACTTCGAGGGTCGCATCGGCCAGCCTTGCCACTTCCTGGTCGCCGTCGGTGACGATGGCGAGGACCCGTCCGCCACGCGCCTGGACCTGCTCGATGTTGGAAACCATCTTCGAACGAAGCGCATGCTTTGTTGCGATGGCAACGGTAGGGAACGCCTGGTCGATGAGGGCAATGGGGCCGTGCTTCATCTCGCCTGCGGCGTAGCCCTCGGCGTGGATGTAGCTGATTTCCTTCATCTTCAGGGCGCCTTCCATGGCTGCAGGGAAAGCGAGTCCCCGGCCGAGCATGAGCACGTGCTCGGCTGAGTCGAAGCTGGCAGCCATCTGCCGGATGGCCGGGACGGCGCCCAAATCCCGTGTAACAGCGTCCGGGAGTTTCGCCAACTCGGCCAGCCGTTGCTGGAGTTCACCGCCAGGCAGGTGACCATTCGCCTGGCCGAGCCTGAGGGCGAGGGCATAGAGAGCGACGACCGCCGTCGTGAAGCACTTGGTGCTCGCAACGCCGCGTTCCAGCCCTGCGCGCGTGTAGACCGTCCCGTCTGCGACGCGCGTCGTCTGCGCCCCTTCGGTGTTGCAGATCGTCACCTGGAGGGCGCCTTTCGCCTTCGCGACCGCCATCGCTTCGAGGACGTCGACCGTTTCGCCGGACTGGCTGACGGAGACGACCAGCGTGCCCTCGTCGAGCACAGGGTCGCGATAACGGAACTCGCTCCCGTTGTCAGTCTCAGCGGGGATGCCGGCAAACGCTTCGAAGTACCGCTTGCCGATCATCGCGGCGTGCAGGCTCGTTCCCATGCCGACAAGGACGACACGTTTCACTTCGGCTAGGCGCTGGTTCGCCCCGCCGAGGTCGTTCAGGTACAACTCGGCCGGTTCCAGTGTCGCCAGGCTCCAGATGGTGTCGGCGAGAGCTTCCGGCTGTTCCATGATCTCCTTGAGCATGAAGTGCTGGTAGTCGCCCTTGAGCGCGCTCACCGGGTCGATGGGGATGCGCTTCACCGGGAGGTCGAGCGGCGCTCCTTCGGCGTCGACAAAGGTGGCGCCGCCCTTGTCGATGCGTGCGAACTGGCGGTCGGCAAGGAAGCTGACCTGCTGCGTCACGGGCAGCACCGCAGCAAGATCGCTGGCGAGCACCACATGCCCGTCTCCGTATCCGATAACGATGCCGCCGGCGTTGCCGATGCGGGCGGCGGCCAACACTCCCGGCTCGGATGGCGCCATCGCAACGATGGCCTGGGAGCCTTCGAGCCGGGCGGCAACGAGCCGGAGCGCATCGAGGAGCGCAGCGCCGCTCTTCAACCGGTCCTCAAGCAAGTGCGCGACCGTCTCGGTGTCCGTTTCGCTCTTGAAGGTGTGTCCGGAAGCGAGGAGCTCGGCGCGCAGCTCGGCGTAGTTCTCCACGATCCCGTTGTGGATGACGACGACTTCGCCGTTGCAGCTGAGGTGGGGATGCGCATTCTGGTCGCTTGGCTTGCCGTGGGTGGCCCAGCGCGTGTGACCGATGCCGGTGGTCGCTCCTGAAAGGTCGGAATCGAGCGCGGCTTCGAGGTTCGCGATCTTGCCCTGCTTCTTCGTCACCGAGAGCGTCCCGGCGGCGGCCTGGTCGAGGACAGCGATTCCGGCGGAGTCGTAGCCGCGGTATTCGAGGTCCTTCAGGGCGCGCAGCAGGACAGGGACAGCGGGACGGTCACCCGCATAACCAACAATTCCACACATGAACAGAGCACTCCTTGTGCCAGGTGGCGGCTACCGCAAGGCAGCCATGGCAACAGCACGCAGAACCCGCGGAATCCGGGTTCATGAACCAATCGGGTACATGGAGAGCGAAGAAGGAGTGCGAATCCCTGGCACCTGGCGCACCTTTGTCAGCCGGTTACCCGAGCTGGTTTGTGTGCGGCCTGCGGCTGTGCCTGCCGGGGGGCCACCCGCCGAATGGTTCGATACTGCCCCCGCCTCGTCGTCCCTCGAAGGAGGGACCTGGCGCTTGTCACTGGCTCTCTGCGTGCTGTGGTCGTTACTGGTGCAGCGTTGCCTCCGCGTTCGAACTGAGTCTGAGTGTTGGCGCGAGCGGCGTCAGGGTCAAGAAGTCAGCTCTCGGCCCTGGAAATGCCGGCGAACCCGAGGAAGTCATCCTCCCACTCGAGCACGGCACGGATGAGAGCAGCATCGATGGCGAACGGCTGCGCCTGGATGCCGCGCATGCGGAACTCGTCTTCCAGGATCCGGGCAATTTCATCGAGCGGGCGCGCGTGGACCTGCAACTCGCGCTCGGTCTCGAAAATCAGGTCGATGAGTTCGCCGGAGAGCTGGTAACCCTCTTCCTGCAGCTGTTCCCACACCCACTCGGAGCACTCAGTGAGCAGCGCGCCCTGGAGTTTGCCCGTTTCAGCCATCGTGTTCCCCATCCGCCATCGTTTCGACTGAGACTACCCGCTGCTCTTCACCCGCGGAACCCGCGGCATCTTCGGCGCCGGGATACCCAACTCTTTTCGCAGCTTCTTCAACCGGCTGACGTTCTTTGCATCGGGCCCCTTGCCGTCCAGGCCGGGCACCTCGAGCAGGAACGGGACTTCACTGAATGCCCGGTGGCCCATCAATGTCCGGAAGCCGTCATAGCCGATGTGGCCGTCGCCGATGTTTTCGTGGCGGTCGCGGAAGGTGCCGATCGGCTGCTTCGTGTCGTTCGCGTGCACGGCGACCAGGCGTTCGAAGCCAATCTCCCGGTCAAACTCAGCCATGGCCGACTCGCAGCCGGCCGGCGTGGCGAGGTCGTACCCCATCGCGTAGGCGTGGCAGGTATCAACACAGACAGCGACTCGCGGGTCGTTGTCCAGCGCAGCGATGAGCGCGCCCAGCTCGGCGAAGGTGCCGCCGATGCAGTTTCCTTGCCCGGCGTTGTTCTCGAGGATGAGGAGCGAGGGGTTGTCCGGCTCGGCGTCGAGCACCTGGCGGAGCATCCGGCCGATGCGCGTCACGAGTTCGGAGGTGAACCCGGCCCCGAGGTGGCTGCCAACGTGGAAGATGGTCCCAACCACTCCCATCCGGCCGGCGAAATGGCGGTAGGCGGTCAGCGAGGCTGTCGTTTTCTCGAGCAGCGCGTCATCGCTGCTGCCAAAATTCATCAGGTAGACGCCGTGGAAAAAGGCGGGCATTCCGGAAGCGGCCTGGGCGGCTCGGAATTGCTCGATCTGTTCGTCGGTGCATGCTGGCAGCTTCCACTGCTGTGGCGCGCTGATGAACAGTTGGACGGCCTCCGCTCCGATTTCCCTGGCCCGTTCAAACACCAGGTGGTGCCCGCCGGCGCTCGAAGTGTGCGCTCCAATCCTCACGTGCTCTCCCTTTCCTGCAGCTCGCCGGGCCGCCGAGCCATACCTACCACCATTGGCAGCGGGCCATGGTGCAGACAGCGCAGCGAGACAACTTCGAAACCAGCAATCCGGTGGCCCCGCCGGGTCGATTTCGCGCTTCGCATTGACACCACCCGGCTCCGTTCACAAGATCCGCGGCAGCGTACTACCCCGCTACGGAGTCCACCATGTTTCCCGATGTCCCCTTCGATGGGCT
>JBDHWA010000180.1:0-5169 GCA_039809945.1 Dehalococcoidia bacterium
TGCGTGACGGCCAACTGAACTTCCCCGCGCGAAACGTAGGTGACCTCGGTGTCGGGAATCATCAGCCGTTCAGCGCCTCCGGCGCATACGTGGTCGCAATGTGCCCCGCGGCCGCAAGCGCGTCGATCTCCGCTTCGCTCAGGCCGAGGACCTCGCGGTAGACGTAGTCGTTGTGCTGTCCGAACAGGCAGGGAGGTTCCCTCAGGTCGATATCGGAGACTGAGAAGCGGTAGGCAGGGCGGAGCCAGTCCACTTCGGGGTAGTCCTCAGTGGCGGGCAGACGTTTCCAGGCGCCTGTCGAAGCGAGGTGGGGGTCATCGGCTGCTTCGGCCGCGTTCAGCACCGGGCCGGCGGTTACACCGGCGCGCTGCAATTCGTGGAAGGTCGACTCACGGTCCCGAGTCGCCGTCCAGTCAGCGATGCGCTCCTCGATCTCGTCTTCATGGGCAGCGCGTCCGGAGGAGGTCGCCAATTCTGGCCGGAGCGCCCATGCTGGCCGGCCCATGAACGCGACGAGGTTCGCCCACTCTTCGTCGTTCCGGCACGAGATGACCAGCCAGCTGTCAGCCACGTTCGTGGGGAAGACACCGTTGGGGACAAGGCCCTCGACGCTTCGGTTGCCGAGTGAACCGTGGACGCGTCCATTCCACGCGGCATCGAGCGCCGCTTGCGGGAACATGTGCGCGGAGGATTCGGACTGAGCCATCTCGATGACCTGTCCGCGCCCGGTGCGGCGGCGGTGACGCAGTGCCGCCATGAGCGCGAAGGCGCCCATCATGCCGCCCCAGTAGTCGCCCGCGAAGATGTTGGCGTTGTCGACCGGCGCGGTGTCTCGATAGCCGCGCAGGACAGTGGAACCGGCCACACCGTCGATGTGCGACCCGTAGCCGCGGCCCTCGATGTACTCCCCCGTCCGGCCGAATGCGGGCATGTGCAGGATGATCGCGTCAGGCCGAATCGACTGGATCGTGCCGTCGTCCAACCCGAGCTTGTCCAGCGTCCCGAGCGCGAGGTTCTCCGCGACGATGTCACTGATACGGATGAGCTGCTTGACCACGGCCAGCCCCTCGGGACGGCGGCTGTCGACCGTGAACGACTTCTTGTTCCGCATGACGTGCATGAACGCGGAACTGTTGTTCCACGGACGAGGTCCCGGCTCAGGCGGGTGGCCCGCAATCCATGGCGGCAGCATTTGCGCCAGTGCGGCGTTCATCCGCGGAGAGGCGGCCCGCGTCATCGGGTTCCAGATGTACGGGTTTTCGACCTTGATGCACTCGGCGCCCATGTCGGCCAGGTACATCGTGGCGGTCTGTCCCGCCCACACGGCGGTGAAGTCACAAATCCGGATGCCCTCGAGGGGTAGCGTGCTCACGCGACCACCCCCTGAGCCCTCAGCGAGGAGACTTCGCCGGTAGTGAAGCCGGCATCGGCCAGCACCTGGTCGGTGTGCTGACCGGGAGACGGCGCCGCCCGGTCAACCCTCCACGGAGAATCGGGCAGGATGAACGGCCTGCCCAGCATGGGAAGCGTCCCCAGTTCCGGGACCTCGATTTCGGTCCAGAAGCCGCGGCTGCGGAAGTTTTCGTCCTGCCAGATATCCAGTCCCGTGTAGAGCGGCGCAAGCATCGCCCGCGCTTCGCGAGCTGCCTCCCAGGCCTCGCCGCGTGTATGCGAAAGCATCCAAGGGTAGACGATAGCGTCCGCTTCTTCCTTGGCCGCAGGATTCATGGCAGTCATCGGGTTCTCCCACTTCGGGTCGCGAAGGGCGTCGTCGTTGACCATTTCGACAAACCGCCGCCAGTAGTTGCCGGCCGAGGCGGTCACTTCGACGAAGCCATCGGAGACCGGGTAGATGCCGCCGGCCAGCCCGGCGCCAGCGCCAGCTGCTCGCCGCTGGATGCGCCCGGAAAATCGCCACGCCATGATGGCGGAGTTGCGCCGGTCAGTGTTATTGACCTGGGCGTCGAAGAGCGGGACGTCCACAAGCTGCCCGATGCCCTGTATTTCGTAGGCAGTAATGGCGCCCATCGCCGCCACGGCCGCCATCGCCCCGCACTGCAGGAGCGCTGCCGTGCCGCCGAGTTTCAGTGGCTCGCGGTCTTCGAGGCCGTGCGAATACATCTCGGCGCCCATGGCGTAGAGCACCGTGTCCGACAGCGTGTAGTCGCGGTACGGGCCTTCGTGGCCGAAGTTCGTCAGCGAGACGACCGGGACGTCCTTCACTGCCGAGAGGGTCGCGTAGTCGATGCCAAGCGCCGTCTCCTGGGCAGGCGAGCTTGCCGTGACCACCACATCGGCCAGTGCGAGGAGCCGGCTGACGACGCCACGCGATGCTTCCGCGCGGAGGTCGACGACGACTGACTCTTTGTCAGCGTTGAGGTAGTGGAACAGGGCGCTTCGGTCCGGGCCGGGTTGGTCATCCTTGAACGGCGGCAGGAACCGGCAGGTGTCGCCGCCGGGCCGCTCGACCTTGATGACCCGCGCTCCCATGCCGGCGAGGAGCCGTGTGCAGAATGGCCCGGCGATGTGGCTCGTGAAATCGAGGACGGTAAGTCCTTCCAGTGCGTTCATCGGTGCTCCGAGGGCTGGCTCCGCCGAATCTACCGTACGGTGGTGGCCGGTGTCAGGCCGCGCCCCCCTCTCGCGCGGTCCGGGCCGAGACGAACGCGAGTGACACCACCGGGACCGCCACCGCGCAGACGGCAATGCCTGCGCAGAGGAACGCAGCTCGCGTCCCGATAGCGTCGATGAGCGGGCCCGCCACTGCGAAGCCGGCGAGTTGGGCGAGCGATGCCACCATCCCCACGAGGCTCATCACCCGGCCACGGTAGGCATCCTCCGCTTCATGCTGAAGGTAGCTGGCGAACGCGACCTGGAAGGCGACGACACTGGCTCCCTGGAGGAGCAGCGCTGCCGCGGCAACGCCGAAGGTCGGCGCGCCGCCGAGCAGGATGGTCGTCGCGCCAGTGCCAAGGAGGGCGAAGCTGCCCGTCACGAGAAGCCGCTTCCCGGGACCAACCGCGAGCATGAGCACGGCCAGCGCCAGCGCCCCTGCGCCTTCGATCGCCAGGAGCGCACCATAGCGGTTGTCAGGGAGGTCGAGGGTTCGTACGACCAACGGCAGTGTCCCCGCGTTGACCACTGTTCCGGCGAGCAGGACCACCCCGACGGCAGTAGTGATGAGGCGGATGTTCCGGCTCTTTCGTGCGTAGTCGAGCCCGGCCCAGGCGTCGCGGAACGCGTTCCGGCGGGTGCTTACGGCCGCCGGGGGAACGTTCTGGATCATCAGGGCGAGGCCTGCGGACACGACGAAGGAAGCGGCATCGACGAGAAGGACGAGCTCCAGACCGCCGCGAGTCGTGAGGAATGCTGCGGCCGCCGGCCCCGCAATCGCTGCCAGGCTGCTCGCGAGCCGGATTGCGCTGTTCGCCCGGCCGAGGCCTTCCTCCGAAACAAGTACTGGAAGCAGGGCCTGGGCTGCGGGGCGGTAGAACGCGGAGAGGGCCGATACCACCGCGATCGAAACGAATGCCGCGGCTTCGACCGAGAGGGCGCGGCTCAGCAGGAGCGCGACGCCGCACGCAACGGCAGATGACAGGTCCGTGACCACCAGGATCCGGCGGCGAGGGAACCAGTCGGCCAGCGTTCCGGCCAGCGGCCCAAGCACCACCGTCGGGAGCGCGGCGATGGCGAGGAGGAGGCTGACGGCAGTCGCCGAATCGGTGCGCTCGAAGACAACGATCGATGCCGCCGTGAGCAGGAGCAGGTCGCCGGAGACGGAAATCGCCTGGCCCGCGACCAGGTTGACCACGCCCTTCCGGTTGGCGCCGGTTGTCATTGCTTCGCGAGCCACCCCGCACAGGTAGTCGCGGGACTGTACACCAGTCCCGCTGCGAGGCAAAAGGGTTAGACGCCGGTGGGGGCCGGCTTTCGCTCGTACTTCTTGACTGGCGTGAGGACAATCGGCGCCAGCTCGAACGCGTTGAAAGAGGCGATTTGCCGCTCTTCGGGCGAGGCTTCGTACTGCGTTGTGCGCTGGCGCGGGGTGCGATGCATGAAGCGAATCGTCCGCTCCATCTCCTCTGGCGGTAGTTCCTGTCCGAACTCCGCGCCTGCTGCACGGGAGATGCTCTCGTTCATCAGTGTGCCGCCGAGGTCGTTGACGCCGGCCGAAAGGCACGCCTTGACGCCTTCGACCCCCATCTTCACCCACGAGACCTGGATGTTCCCGATGTACGGGTGCAACCCCAGCCGCGCGACGGCGTGCATCAGCACGGCTTCGCGGAACGTCGGGCCCTGGCGCGCCTTCCCCTTGAGGTAGATTGGCGCCTCCATGTGGACGAAGGGCAGAGGGACGAACTCGGTGATGCCGCCCGTCCGCTTCTGCAGTTCGCGCAGGCGGATGAGGTGGCGCGCCCAGTTCCGTGCCCGGTCGATGTGGCCGTACATCACCGTTGAGGTGGTGCGGAAACCCGCGTGGTGCGCCGCCTCCACGACATCAAGCCACTCCTGTGTTGTGAGCTTGTCGGGGCAGAGGGTGCGCCTCACCTCATCGTCGAGGATTTCCGCCGCCGTGCCGGGCAGGGTTCCCAGTCCGGCTTCTTTCAGCTGGCGGAGGAACTCCGGCACCGGGATGCCGAGCGTCTCAGCGCCCTGCGAGACTTCGAGCGGGCTGAAGGCGTGGATGTGCATCGCCGGAAGGACGTCCTTCACCGCCCGCACGATGTTGATGTAGGTCTGCCCGGTGTACTCGGGGTGAATCCCGCCCTGCATGCACACTTCCGTCGCGCCGCGCTCCCACGCTTCAACCGCCCTTCGCTGGATTTCATCGAGGCCGAGGTCGTAGGGCGTGCCGCGCAGGCTTTCGCTCATCTTCCCCTTGGCGAACGCGCAGAACTGGCAGCGGAAGTAGCAGATGTTGGTGTAGTTGATGTTCCGGTTGACCACGTACGAAACGGTGTCGCCGTTCACCTGCTTGCGGATGCGGTCCGCGGCTTCGCACACGAGGTGGTAGTCATCGCCGCGCGCCTGGAAGAGCAGGATGAGGTCCGCTTCGGACAGGTCAGCGCCCGCCTCAGCTCGCGAAAGCACGTCGCGGACGGCGGAGGTCGAGGTATCGGTACGCCGCGAGGGGTCGAGCTTCTTCGGGATATCCGCCGCTGGCGGAGG
>JBDHWA010000181.1:0-5134 GCA_039809945.1 Dehalococcoidia bacterium
ATGTCCTCATCCCCGGCTTGCGGACCACTCGGGGGCTAATCGATGAAATTCCACTGGTTCCATCTCATGCCGTGGCCGGACCTCCCGGACGACTTCCAGAAGAAGCACCGCTCCGTCTGGGTCGATGTCGACTACAAGCTGTTTGATGCAGAGCGCTGCAACACCGTCTACAACGAGTACCTCGACGAACTCGAATTCGCCGAGACGATGGGCTTCGACGGCATCTGCGTAAACGAGCACCACTCGAACGCCTATGGCCTCATGCCGAGCCCGAACCTGATGGCGGCAACGCTTACCCGGCGGACAAAGAACGCAGCAATCGTTGTGATGGGGAACAGCATCGCCCTTTACAACCCGCCGCTGCGTGTGGCCGAAGAGTTCGCGATGCTGGACATCCTCTCGGGCGGCCGGCTCGTCGCAGGCTTCCCCGTTGGCACGAGTATGGACACGAACTACGCCTATGGCGTGCCCGGCGCGCAGCTCCGCGACCGCTACTACGAAGCCCACGACCTGATCATGCAGGCCTGGCACGACAAGGGTGTCAGCCACTTCAACGGCAAGTACAACCAGGTGCGCTACCTGAACCCGTGGCCGCGCCCGCTGCAGCAGCCGAACCCGCCGATCTGGATTCCAGGTGGCGGGTCGATCGAGACATGGGAGTGGTGCGCCGATATGGGGTACCTGTACTCCTACCTCTCGTACTCCGGGTACAAGCGCGCGCAGACCATCATGGACGGCTTCTGGAAGCGCATGACCGATAAGGGCATCGAGCCGAACCCGTACCACGCCGGCTTCGCCCAGACCGTGTGTGTGGCTGAAACCGAGGCCGAAGCCAAGGAACTCTACTGGCCGCATATCGACTACTTCTACAACCGCTGCCTGCACGTCTACCCGGGCTTCGCCGACGCCCCGGGCTACCGCACGCTGCGGACGGTGAAGGCCGGCATCAAGAGCCAGTTCGAACAGGCCCAGCAGAACGCAAAGGCGCGACTCACATGGGAGGGCCTCGTGGAGCAGGGGTACGTCGTCGCCGGTCCGCCGGACAAGGTCATCGCGAAGCTCAACGAGCTTTCGGACAACCTGCGAGTCGGCCACCTGATGTTGCTGCTCCAGATGGGCTCGATGCCGCGCGATGTGGCGATGTACAACACGCAGATGTTCGCCGAGCGGGTAGCGCCGCACCTCCGCGACAAGTGGAACGAGTTCGAAGACAAGTGGTATCCGAAGATGATGCCGGCCGCGAACCGCGCCGCTCCGATCGTCCAGCAGAAGGACCAGGTGCGCGTGCCCGTGACGGTTGGCGGAGGTCAGTAAGCCGCGCCGCCTGCGCTGAGGATAGAATGGGCTGCCCACGCAGGGCAGCCCATTTTGCTGCCGCAGGAGTTACCCATGGAATCGATTCGCGAGACATCGGAACGCGCCTGGAACGGCGACAAGGTTGTGGTGGTGGAGCCGTTCATCCGGCCCGGCGAGATACACGAGGTGGTCCCGGGGATCGCGCTCGTGAGCGGCTTCGGGCTCTCGATTGGCGTCCAGACCGGGGATGGCCTCGTGGTTATCGACACGAGTGGGCGCAACCACGGCGAGGCCGTCGTCGCCGCCATGCGCACCTGGGACGAAAGCCCGGTGCGGAACGTGGTGTACACGCATGGGCACTTCGACCACGTGGGCGGCATGCCTTCGTACGATGCCGATGCCGAGCGAAGGGGCCACCCGCGGCCGCACGTGATTGCCCACGAAAACCTGCCTCCGCGGATGGCGCGGTACGCCCAGACAGCGGGCTACAACGCCACGATCAATGCCCGCCAGTTCCTCTCCCGGCCTGTCGCGCCTCCGCAGATGGTCGCGAACTTCGCCAGCCCGCGCCTGCCGGACGAGACGTACCGCGATTACCACACGTTCGAACAGGGCGGCGTGCGCTTCGAACTGCGCCACGGCAAAGGCGAGACGGACGACCACACCTGGGTCTGGATCCCCTCGCAGAAGACGATCTGCGCTGGCGACTTCTTCATCTGGCGGTGCCCCAACGCCGGGAACCCGCAGAAGGCGCAGCGCTACCCGGCCGAGTGGGCGCAGGCTCTCCGTGCGATGGCCGCGCACGGCGCGGAGGTGTTCATTCCCAGCCACGGGTCACCGATCTTCGGGAACGACCGCATCCAGCAGGCGCTGACCGAGACGGCTGAACTGCTCGAGTCGCTCGTCAGCCAGACGATCGAGTTGATGAACCGCGGCGTCCGCCTCGACGAGATCATCCACAGCGTGAAGGCGCCGCAGCACCTCCTCGAACGGCCGTACCTGTGGCCGCTGTACGACGAGCCCGAGTTCATCGTCCGGAACACGTGGCGGCTCTACGCCGGCTGGTACGACGGCAACCCGGCGACCCTCAAGCCGGCGACGGAAGCCTCGGTTGCGAGCGAACTGGCAGTGCTCAGTGGCGGCGCCAGCCGGCTGGTTGCGCGGGCGCGCGAACTGGTCGCGAGCGGAGACCTCCGCCTGGCATGCCACCTCGCGGAGTTCGCGTTCCTCGCGGCGCCCGGAGACCCGGAGGTCCGTGCCGCCCGCTCGGAAGTGCTTCGGGCCAGGGCGAGCAGCGAGGCCTCGCTGATGGCTCGCGGCATCTTCAACGCTGCGGCCGCCGAAACCGAGGACGCTGGCACGTAGCCGGGGCACGCGGAACTGCGCGCTTCCGCGTATCGTTCGCTCAAACGGTCTTTGGAGTTACCACGTGTTCTTCGAACTTCGGCAGTATCGAGCCTGGCCCGGCAAGCGCGACGACCTCGCACGCTACATGGAAGACGTCGTCATCCCGTTCCAGATTGCGAAGGGGATGGTGGTGACCGGCAGCTTCACCGGCGAGCAAGAGGACGACCTGTACGTCTGGATTCGTCGGTTCGAAGATGAGGCCGAACGTGAAGCGCTCTATGCGGCCGTCTACGAGTCCGACGAGTGGAAGAACACGATCAGCCCACGGGTGGGAGAACTGCTCGACCGTTCGAAGATCGTGGTCCATCGGCTCACCCCGATGGGGAAGAGCGTGATGCACTGAGGCGCACGGCCGGCGCTCGCCGGTCCGGTGGCGAAGAGGAGGCATGCGATGCCCGACCGCCCGTGGTTCGTGGTGACCATCCGTGAGTGGCTGGAGAGCCAGCGGCTCGAGAACACGCCCCATCGGGCGGCGCTCGGCGAGGCAATGAACGCCGGCAATGTGCCCGAACTGCGGCGGTTACTCGCAGACGCCCCGTTCAGCCCTGACCAGCGCCGTTACCTCGATGACCTGCTGAACCGCTGGGAGCAGTCGGAAAACGGCGTCTAACCCGCGCCGCTGCGGTTGCGCAGCACCATGAGCGTAATCAGCACCGAGGTCGAGCAGAAGAGGGCGACACCGGCGACGATGAGCAGCGTGGCGCCCGACATGATCCCGAGAAGGAGCAGGACGGCGCCCAGTGCGTCGAGGCTGAGCATGAGGAGCCAGGTGCGGGCGGAGAAGAGGCTGGTCATTCGGATGCCATGGGGTGGCGGAGAGGGTGGGATTCGAACCCACGGTAGCTTGCACTACACACGCTTTCCAGGCGTGCCTGATCGTCCACTCCAGCACCTCTCCCCGGACGAAAATCCATGCTAGCAAAGGCCGCCGCTAGCGAATAACAGGCGGCCTGCTCTACTTGCGGCGGTGCTTCGTCTTCGCGTCGAAGCGGTCCCAGCCCTGCTCCATGGCCTCACGGGCGCCGCGGCGGCCCTCGGCGAGCATGTCCTTCGCCGTGTCGCCGATACCGTAGACGATGGCCTTCGCCCAGCCGACGAGAGGGTTCTCTTCTGGCTCAGCTTCCAGCGGCTCGGGCGCCGGTTCTTGCGGGGCGAGGGGTTCGGGGTCTGGCGTGGTCATTTCTTGTGCTTCCGCCGCTTCACGCGGTCAGGCAGGTTCGTGACGGCGGAGATTCCGGTGCGGACGCCCTTGAACACCGAGTACACGCGGATGATGGGCGAGGCCACCGTTTCGCCGGCGAACTCAGCCGTGCCGCGGACGTTATCGATGGAGAGTTTGAGCGAATCGAGGGCTGGCGCGGCGTTTTCCTTCAGCACCTTGCGCGCTGCGATCACGAGCACGAGGGCTGCGACCATCAGGGCGCAAAGGAGAATGCCTCCGATGAACCAGAAGGCCGCCGTCAGGACGATGACGATGTCGCGCCATTCGGACCAGCTGTCGGGGTGCTTCCACGAATCGGGGACGGCGCCCGTGGGCACGGCATGCACTCCCCAGTACGAAAGGATGCCGGCGAGGCCCATCCAGAGCAGGAAGCCAAGGATGAGTGCGGAGAAGACTGTGACGATGAAGCGCATCGGCGACCCCCGGTCTTAACCGGATGATACGGGCGGTTTCGGCAAGCGGGAATTCCCGGCATCGTCGCGCCAGGCGTCGAGGTGGCCTTCGAACAGCGCAGTGACCCGCCCGGCAGCGGCTTCCACAGTCGTTTCGAGATCCGCGAGCCGGCTCGCGAGGTAGCTGAGGGCTGTCTCGATGCTCGTCACATCGTCGCTGTTGACCGCTTCGAGGAAGAGGGCGTGCGCGAGAACGCCCGGGTCGTCGTTCACAGCGGCCCGGGCGTCTTCGTCAGATTCGAACGTGCGTTGGTAGATGCGCGAGAGTTGGCGGCGCCGGGTGCTGGTCACCGCGACTTGCCCCCGCTGCTACTGGGGGATTTCCTCGCGCGGCTTAATCTTGCTGTAGCAGTTGCTGCAGTAGACGGGGCGTTCGCCGCGAGGAACGAACGGAACTTCGGTCATCTGGCCGCAGTCCGCGCAGGATGCCGGGTGCATCTGGCGCGGGGTCTTGCCGCCGAAGCTGGCGAAGTTCCCGTAGCGGACATAACCGTCGTTCTGTTCGAGTGTGCTCTGGCTCGTGCGCCGCGCGGACCGGCAGGACTGGCAGCGCGTGGGCTCGTTCATCAAGCCCTTGTTCGCGTAGAACTCTTGCTCGCCTGCGGTGAACACGAAGTTCGTGCCACAGTCGCGGCAAGCGATTTGCTTATCGGCAAAAGCCAAGGGGTAGGTTCTCCTGTTTCCGCACCGTGCGGGTTCTCTGCCTCCATCGTAGCAGACGGCCGCAAGCGGACCGTTTACCGCGCAGGGACCCGGG
>JBDHWA010000182.1:0-5112 GCA_039809945.1 Dehalococcoidia bacterium
CGCGAGTTCTCGACGAAGATGGTCCACCAGGGCTACATCGAACCGCAGTCGGCGACCGCGGTCTGGAACCCGGACGGCCAGGTGACCATCTGGTCCTGCACGCAGGGCGCCTTCCCGGCGCGGCAGAACTGCTCGGCCATCCTGAACCACCCCATCTCGAAGATTAAGGTTGTCCCGACCGAGATCGGCGGCGGCTTCGGCGGCAAGATCGCCGTCTACCTCGAACCGGTCGTCGCGCTCCTGTCCCGCAAGTCCGGCAAGCCGGTGAAGATGACGATGGACCGCGTCGACGTTTTCGAAGGCACGGGGCCGACCCCGGGCACGAGCATCCGCGCGAAGCTCGGCGCGACGAAGGACGGCAAGCTCCGCGCCCTCTACGCGGACCTCGCGTACGAAAACGGCGCCTTCGCCGGTTCGGCCGCGAACTACGCGACGATGTGCATCGCCTCGGGCTATGACATCGAGCACGTGAAGCTCGACGCCTACGACGTGCTGGTGAACAAGCCGCGCACGCAGGACTATCGCGCCCCCAGCGCACCGGCAGCGGCCTTCGCCATGGAGCAGCTCATCGACGAACTGGCGATCAAGCTGAACATGGACGTCGAACAGCTCCGGCTGCAGAACTCCTGCAAGCCGGGCACGCGCGGCCCGATGGGCATGCCGCACCAGGCGCCGGGCCACGAAGAGTGCCTCCGCCAGGCCATCGCCTCGCCGCACTACAACTCGCCGCTCGAAGGGCCGAACCGGGGCCGCGGCACCGCCTCCGGCTTCTGGTTCAACGTGGGCCTGCGCTCGAGCGCCTCGGTCAGTGTCCAGCCTGACGGCGGCGTCAGCCTCATCCTCGGCAGCACCGACATCGGCGGCACGCGCGCTTCGCTCGCCATGCAGCTGGCCGAAACGCTCGGCATCCCGTACGAAGAGGTCACCCCGACCGTCGTCGACACGAACTCGGTGGGCTACAACGATGTGACCGCCGGCTCGCGTGTGACCTTCGGCTCCGGCATGGCGACCGTCGAAGCCGGCAAGAACGTCATCAAGGAACTGACCGCACGGCTCGCACCCACGTGGCAGGTCCCGGTCGAAGACATCGAGTTCGAAGGCGGCGTCTTCAAGTCGAAGGACGGCTCGAAGTCGGGCACCTTCAAGGAGATTGCGCAGGCGATTGTCGGCCGCGGCCCCGGCCTGACGGCCAGCGGCTCGGTGAACGCCGGCTTCCTCCAGGGCGGCGGCTTCTCGCACGCCATCGTCGACGTCGAAGTCGACCCGGAGACAGGCAAGGTGACCATCCTTCGCTACACCTGCATCCAGGATGCGGGGACGGCCATCCATCCCTCGTACGTTGAAGGCCAGATGCAGGGCGGCGCGGTCCAGGGCATCGGCTGGGCGCTCAACGAGGAGTACTACTACGACGACAGCGGCCGGATGGTGAACTCCAGCTACCTGGACTACCGCATCCCGACGACCCTCGACGTGCCGATGATCGACACGATCATCGTCGAGGTGCCGAACCCGCTGCACCCGTACGGCGTGCGTGGCGTCGGCGAGCCGGGCATCGTCCCGCCGCTCGCTGCCATCGCGAACGCCGTGGCCCACGCCACTGGCGTGCGCCAGACGCAGCTCCCGATGAACCCCCGCCGGATCCTCGAGACCACCAGCGGGAAGTAGGGAGCGTTCTGTGGCGACGGTACACATCCCGGCGCTGCTGCAACCATTGGCCGGCGGCCTCCAGACGATGGAGGCCGCCGGTTCCACGTTGCGCGATGTCCTCGCCGACGTGGTGCGGCAGCAGCCCGGCCTCGAAGGACGCATTAGCGACATGACCGGCATCCTGCCCGAGATCATGATCGCCATCGGTGACATGGAAGCGAAGGTCGTCGACGTCCCGGTTCCCGCGGACGCCGACGTCTGGATCCTGCCGAGCCTGGCAGGGGGATAAACGAGCGGCCTTACTCTCCAGCAGCCGCCGGGACGGGCGCGGCCACAAGTCCGCCCGTGCCGGCTCGCCGAAGCGAGGGCTGGCGAACCACCACGGAGCCTGTCGCGGCGAGCGTGAGCCAGGCCAGCAGGGCGAAGGTGAGCGGCAGCCCGAACGCCTGCCCGAAGGCGCTCACCGGCGCCGCCATCAACATCGAACCGCCCATCATCAGCGGGAACAGCCCGAGCACGCGGCCGCGCATCTCGTCCTTCACCGCCTGCTGCACGATGGTCGAAGCCGTCACCATCGTCCCGACGACGCAGAACCCGAGGCCGAAGTTCACCACGGCCGTCACCGGGACGTAACGCGAATGGGCGAAGACGATGGCGCAGACCGCGAACCCAACCGTAGTCAAGCAAAGCGTGAGGCCGCGCGTCGCGAATGCCCGCCGGAAGGCGAAGAAGAACGAGGCGACGAAGGTCCCGAGGCCCCAGGTCATCGCCATGAAGCCGAACTGGGCTTTCGAAAGCTCCATCACGTCGCGCATCCAGACCGGCCCCAGCGTCGCGGGACCGGGCATGCCGATGCACTGGATGGCGAACACGGCGGCAACAACGCCGAAGATCGTGGCATCGGAACGCGCGTAGGCGAGCCCCGAGCGGATGTTGCCGACCATGCCCTCCCGCCGGTCCGCCGAACCAACGCTGCGGAAGCGGAGCGCCGCGATCATCGGGATGATCAACACCCACGCCAGCAGCGTGAGCGAATAGACCGTGCCGCCGCTCATCTGCGAGTTCAGGAATCCCACGAGCGGCAGCGCCAGCGGGGACGTGAGCTGCTGGGCGACCATCTGGAGGGTGATCGCACTCGCCAGGTCTTCCATGCCCACGACCGCCGGCGTGCTCGCGGTGCGTGTCGGGATATCGATGGCCATGTTGCTGGCAGCCGCGAAGGTGAGCACGAGCAGCAACCCGATCGTCGCGTCGCCGAGGGGGTTCGTCAGCATCAGGAGGGCGATGAGCGCGTTGATGGAGAGGGCGGTGCATTCGCAGACCAGCAGCACTTTGCGCCGCTCGAACCGGTCGGCGAACGCGCCGCCGATGAGACTGAAGAGGAGCATGGCGCCGCCCCGGCTCGCCCCCAGCAGGCCGACGAAGAACACGTCGCGATGCGGGTAGGTATCCTGGATCCAGAAGATCTGGGTGATGAACTGCATCGGCGCGACGAAACTGACCACTCCCGAGCCGATCAGGAGCAGCCGGAAGTCACGATGGGCGAGAGCGCCGCGGGCCATGCGACAGTTTGGCAGATGGCAATTACGGCGGATAGACCGCTATCGCATCAATCGCGGCTGACCGCCACCGAATAGCTGCGGAACGGCAGGTCCGGGAGCGGCTCGGGTTCCGGTTCCGGTTCGGGGCCTGACGGAGCGGCAACGTCGATCGTGCACTCCATCACTTCGCAGCCGTGGAGGATGTCGTCCAGCAACTGCTGATCGATGCGCGACCCGGTGTTCGTCTGGCCGCCGCGGACGTGGATTCCGACGATCTTGCCGAAGTCAGGCCCGTCCTGTGCCGACCAGATCGCCGAGCCGCTCTGCCCCGGGGCGGTATCGATGTCGTAGTACAGTTCGAACGGGTCCACAGCGAGGAACGACGGCCGGATCAGGCCCCACATCGTGCCTTCCGGCTTGTCACCGGGATACCCGACGATCACCGGGCGGAAGTCCGGCACTTCGAGCGCTTCGGTGCTCAGCACCGCCACCGAGAACCAGCCGGTCTGCTGCGCGAGGTCGTCGGTCCCGAGCTTGATGATGCCCCAGTCCCAATCGCCGAGGCCGGTTTCGGCGTACTGGTCCGGCACCCACCAGTCGTCGGCGTAGTCGTAACCGAAGGGTTCGTAATCGCCGTCCTTCCCGGGGATGACGCGAATGTTGAACGCCGCCCAGTCCCCGGTCTCGGAATCCCAGAGGCAGTGGCCCGCCGTCAGCAGCGTATTCGGCCCGATGAACGTGCCGGTACATGAACCGATGACCTCCTCGTCCTCATTCTCGAGTTCGAGGTAGGCGATGGCGCTGAAGGGAAACTCCGTGGTGTCTTCAATGCGGACGCGGTCGTCGAGGCCGATGACGGACGCGCCGGTGACCACACCGCCATCGCCGTCGCCCGCACGGACGTTCGCCGGGAGGCAGAGCACAGCGGCCGTTAACAGAGCGGCCGCGAAGACCGGGAGTCGTTTCTTCATGGCTGCGAAGTGTGCCGCGCCGGTCCCCTCGGCGCCACCGGGGCAGTCCAGTGACAGCCGCGGGGAAAGCCCTCGCCTGCGCGCGCGAAGTTGCCGACACCCATGGCGGACCATGCACATCGAAAACGGCCTCCAGGCGCAGGTTGCCCGCCAGTTCATCGAACGGCGCGACAGCATGCTCCAGGCCCTCGCCAGCAGGATAAAGACGCCAGCCGGCGAACAGGGAACGCCCCCTGCGGCATCGCTCGCGGGCGATGAGGTGCTGCTTTCGCCAGAGGCTCGTGCGGCGGCGTGGCAGCTCCGGCTGGTCGAGCCCGGCGGCTACCCCGGACTGCCGGCGCCGGACCGGATCGTCGCGGCGCTGCGTGCGGTGTTCGAAGCGCCGCCGGGCACGGACCTGCGCGAGCCGCTGGCGGCGCTTCGCACCCTCCTGGCACAGCTTGCGCGCAACTTCCCCGGTGACGCGCCCGCAGGTGCGGCGCCCTCCCAGCCCGCAGCCGATATTGTGCGGCTGCTCCTGGGCGAACCCGGGAGGGGGCTCCTGCCGGCGGCCAGCCGGTTCGACCCGGCGGCCGTTGCGAGCGCCGTCCGGGCGCTCCTCGCGCAGGCAGGTCTGGCGGCAGCCGGGAACCCATCGCCGTTCGAACGCGCGGCGGCTGCCCTGCTGGCCGCGGTGCTCACATGGCGCGAAGGCGCGCCGGGCCAGCCCTACGCGAACCCCGCCACCCACCAACCTGGTGACCTTCCCGCCGCGCTCCTGTCGCTGGCAGGCGCGCCCACAAGACTGCCGAAACGCCGCCGGGCCGGAAGGGGTTCAACCGACGAGCATGAGTGGGCGCCGCCGGATAACGAAGACGAGTCATCCATGCCAGAGCGATGGCAGGGATCCGAGGCGGGACCGGCCGCTACTTGACCACGAAATAGCGCGCCTCGGGGTGGTGGACCACCACGGC
>JBDHWA010000183.1:0-5111 GCA_039809945.1 Dehalococcoidia bacterium
CGCCAGCCACCCACGCCGGGAAGGCAGCAGCGTCATGCCTCGTGTCGCTGTACTGGGAGGCCTCCGAGATCCCCTGCTACTGCGGTTCGCGCTGGAGTCTCCCTGCGAGGATTCGCAGAAGAAGGACACCCTCACCGGGGTCGTGAGCGTACACGTAGAGGTAGCCACGCCGCCGAACCAATCGCAGTGCCGGCTCAACCCGGCTGCGTGCGCCCGATTCCGGAAATACACGGAGCTGCGCGCAAACACCTTCGAAGTCAGTAAGGAGTTGTTCTGCTGCGGCGCGTGAGTAGTCTGAGACGTAGTCAACGTGGCCGAGCAGGTCAGCAACGGCCCGGTCGCTGACGTCGACTCGATTCAAGCGCTGGGCTTGGCGTTGATGATCGCAGCGCCGCGGGCGCGCACTTCCGCCAGGTACGCATCTGTCGCTTCGCGGAAGGTTCCGTCGGCACGGGTGCTGCGAGCCTGCTCGGCGAGCAGCGTCGCATCCAGGTCGTCCCACTCATCCCGGAGCGCTTCGATGGCCGCTTCAACTGCCGTCTCAGTGTTCGGGTAGGTTCCGTCGGCGACGAGACGTTCTACAACCTGCCGTGAGCGCTCGCTCAGTTCGACTTTCACGATTCGGATGATACCAGAGCGAGGATGAGCCACGGCGGATCGTCAGCGGAGCGAGATGGCGTCCGTCCGGGTGTCCACGGTGGCGGGCTGCCGGGGGGCTGTTCGCGTGGGTCATGATCCGCTCACTGCCGTTCGCGGTTCCCTTTGCGATGTCGGCTGACGGGAACTGCGCGGGCAGCGAGTCACCGTGCCTTGCGCGAAGTCCAGCCTGTCAGCAATGGCATGCCCCCAGGAAGGGTCGTTCGTCTCCTTCACTGAAAACGATTACAATCCTGCACGTTGTGCCCTGGAACATAGCGGGCGCTTCGATCGGGGGTGCGGTGTGTTGAACCTCAAACTGGAAGAACATCCGGCGTGACGGCGTCGCAGGAAACGCCGCCGGCCGGTGCGCTGGCCGGCATCCGGGTCGTCGAAATCTCGTCTACGCCTGCCGGGGCGTGGTGCGGGCGGCTGCTCGCCGGGTTCGGCGCCGATGTGTTGGCGGTCGAACTGCACGGCGCAGCGGCAGCGCGCGCAGTCGAACCGTTCGACGACCAGGGCCAGAGCATCCCGTGGGGCTACTGGTCACTCGGCAAGCGCTCCCGGGCAATCGATGAGCGCACTGCTGCGGGCCGGGACGAGCTTCGCGCCCTTGCTGCCGACGCCGACGTCGTTGTCACAACCGCGACGCCCGGCGAGCTCGAACAACTGGGCCTGCGCTACGAGGACCTTGGGGCCGAACGGCTCGTGATGGTTCACGTGACTCCGTGGGGCTTCGCCGGGCCAATGGCCGAAGAACCAGGCTCTGACCTGCTTGTCGCGGCCCGCAGCGGATGGGCGTTCGTCAACGGGTTGGCCCACCGGGCGCCCCTGCAGCCTGCGCCGTGGCAGCCCTCGTACTGTGGCGGCGTTGCCGGGTGCATCGCCGCCATCGCGGCCCTCTTCCAGCGCGAAGAGACGTCACGCGGGCAGGAAGTCGACGTTTCGCTGAACGATGCCATGCTCGCGATGTACGCACCGGCATTCCTGATCGGGCAGTACTCCGGCGCCCCGGTGGCGCGGAAAGCCACCGCCGACCTGCTCGCCGGCCCGGTCCCGGTCCGCGATGGGTATTTCGCGCTCACCCTGAGCCGGGCGCACTTCTGGCGCGACGCCATGAACCTCCTCGAACTCCCGGACCTGGCCGAAGACCCGCGCTGGGAGACCGGCTGGTACCGCGCAGCGCACAAAGACGAATACGTGAGCCGCGTCCAGGAAAAGATGGCCGAGTGGGAGAAGATGGCCCTCTTCGATGAGCTGGCCGCCCGGCGGGTGATCGCCGGTCCTGTGCTGAGCATGGCGGAGCTGGCGGAGAACGAACACCTCCGGGAGCGCGGCTTCTGGGAACGCGACGGCGAAGGCCGGGAGTGGCCCGGCGCTCCCGTAAAGATGAGCGCGACGCCGTGGCGCAGGGTGGACGAGCCGGTTCCGGCAGCCCCGGCGCAACACTCGCCTCGGCCTGCAGCCGCGTCCCGACGGCCGAAGGGGCCGCTGGACGGCATTCGCGCGGTGGTCCTGACGCAGGCATGGGCCGGCACCTTCTGCACGGAACTGCTGGGCCTCATGGGCGCCGACGTCATCCAGGCCGAATCATGGCAGCGCCTCGATTCGTGGCGGGGAAGCTTCGATGCGCCGATGGCGCGCCAGCTCCAGGGTGTCGCCAGCGCTGTCCACCCTTGGAACTGCAACGCGCTCTACAACTCGGTGAACCTGAACAAGCGCTCGGTCACGCTCAATCTCCAGGATCCGCGTGGCCAGGCCATCTTCCGCGACATGGTGAAGCACGCCGACATCGTGGCGGAGAACTTTTCGCCGCGCGTCCTTGGGAACCTCGGCCTGGGCTACGACGTCCTCAGCGCGCTCAATCCCCGCGTCATCCTCTGCAGCCTGTCCGCTTACGGCCATGACGGCCCCTGGGCGAACATCCCCGGCATCGGCGGGACGATCGAACCAACCGCCGGGATGTCTGCATTCCTCGGGTACGAAGGCGCGGCCCCGATGAACTCCGGCCAGATGGTCCCCGACCCCATCGCCGGGTACTACGGGACGGCCGCGATCCTCGCCGCGCTCCGGCACCGCTCGCTGACCGGGGCGGGCCAGTACATCGACCTTTCGATGCAGGAAGCCAATCTCACCTTCGTTGGCGACGCCGCGGTCGAGTACCTTCGCAACGGCGTCCAGCGTCCGCGGCGGGGCAACCGCAGCGCCACGATGGCCCCGCACGGCATCTATCCCTCTGCTCGGGAGGACGAGTGGATCGCCATCGCTATCTCGAGCGACGCCGAATTCGCAGCCCTCGCGAACCTCATCGGCCTGCCGGCTGGCGAATCGCTGGCGACACTGGATGGCCGCCGCCAGCACCAGGACGAACTCGATGAAGCTATCGCGGCATGGTCTCGCGGGTTCACGCGGGAAGAAGCGCTCGAACGGCTGCGTGCCGCCGGGGCGCCCGCCGCGCCTGTGTACAACGGCCACGACCTGGTGACGGACCCTCTCGTGCGAGAGCGCGGCATGCTTGTTGGCGTGGCCCATCCGGAGGTTCCAACGACGCCGCAGATCATCGGCCCGTTCCAGTTCCCGGGCGCAGACGCCGTGCCGGTTCGCCCGGCGCCGCTGCTCGGTGAGCACAGCTTCGAGGTCTTGCACGAGCTGCTCGGCCTCACGGAATCGGCGTACGCAGACCTGGTGGCTGCTGGCATCACCGGTTCGGCGCGGCCATGAGACGCATCGCAGGGAGGTTTTCGTGACGGAGTTCGAACAGATTCGCATGGAACAGGTGGGCGCGGTCGCTCGCATCATTCTCAACCGGCCCCGTTATCACAACGCCCAGAGCCGGCGGCTCATCGAGGAGCTCGACGCCGCGTTCGAGCAGTGCCGGACTGATGACTCGGTCCACGTCGTCGTCCTGCTCGGGGCGGGCGACGATTTTTCCGCCGGCCACGACCTCGGCACCCCGGAAGAACTCGCCGACCGGGAAGCGCGGCCCGCCGAGCCGGGCATCCGCGGCCGGTACCGCCGTTCGTGGGACCTCAACATCGATACGACGCTCCGCTGGCGGAACTTCCCGAAGCCAACCATCGCCGCGGTCCAGGGGTACTGCATCTTCGCCGGCTGGATGATCGCGTCCGCCTGTGATGTTGTCTTCGCGGCTTCGAACGCGCGCTTCCTGCCGACGAACTTCCAGTATTTCTCCGTCCCGTGGGACGTCCACCCGCGGAAGGTGAAAGCCATCCTCTTCGAAAGCCGCCTGGTGGACGCCGAAGAGGCCGAGGAACTCGGGTTCGTGGAGCGGGTCGTTCCGCTCGAGCAGCTGGACACCGAGGTCATGGAGTACGCCACGCGCGTCGCCGAAAACGACCCGTTCCAGCTCCGCATGATCAAGCTTGCCGTGAACCAGGTGCTCGACAGCCAGGGTTTCACGGGGCACATCAACGCCGCGCACGCCATGCACATGCTTTCGATCCAGGGCGAATCCGACGAGGGTTACGCGCTGGCGAAGCCGGGCGCCCGCCGCCGGCCGATGGTCCAGCGGGCAATGGAGAACTACGAACGCCGGCGCTCTTCGCAGCGCTGATCCAGGGGCGTCGCGCCGCAGCGCAGCCAACGAGGGAGATTGGGATGGAACTGAAGAACGTCCGGTATGAGCAGGACGGCCGTGTGGCCACGATCACGGTGGACCGCCCGCGCCAGCGCAACGCCATCAGCCGCCGGGTTTACGCCGAAATCGACCACCTTTTTCTGAAAGCGGAAGCCGATGACGAGGTCAGGGTGATCGTGGTGGCCGGCGCTGGAGAACACTTCGGCGGCGGGCATGACCTTGGTACGAAAGAGATGCTCGATGAACTCGACGAGTTCCCCCGGGACATGTCGGCGCTGGGACGCGTGAAGGCGATGGACTCCGGCGTCTACTGGCGGATGCACGAGCGCTGGCGCAATATCGCGAAGCCGACGATCGCCATGGTCCAGGGGTACTGCATCATGGGCTCGTGGATGCTCGCGGCATCCTGCGACCTCCTCGTCGCCTCCGAAGACGCCCTCTTCGCCGACCGGTCGGTCCGGTGGGGCGGCGTGCACCACGAGTACGCATCGCACTTCCTCGACCTGGGCGTGAAGAAGGCGAAAGAGCACCTCTGGACCGGCGACTTCGTGACGGCGAAGGAGGCCGAACAGCTGGGGATGGTGAACCACGTGGTGCCGCGAGAGAAGCTGCACGAGGCCACGATGTGGCTCGCCCGGCGCATCGCCCTGAACGACCTCTACGCGCTCAAGATGTCGAAGCTCTCGATGAACCAGGCGGCCGACATCCTCGGACACGGCGCCGCCATCCGCGCTTCCAGCAATCTCTGGCTCACCGGCGCGACCCGTGAACGGGGTGCGAACGACCGTGCCAGCAGCGACCGCGTCTCCTGGTCGAAAGCGCAAAACGACGCTTTCGACGCCCAGGAGAAGGAGCAAGGCCGCCCCTGGTAACCGGC
>JBDHWA010000184.1:0-5058 GCA_039809945.1 Dehalococcoidia bacterium
GTCCAGCGCCGTTCGAGCGATCCACTGACACAGATGTAGTCGATGAGCGAGATGTGCTGGACGTACTCGCAGAGGCCGACGCCGCCGGCGTGGGGGCAGACCGGGACGTTGAACTTCGCCGCCATCAGCAGCACGGCCAGCACCTCGTTGAGGCCGCCGAGGCGGCAGCTGTCGACCTGGCAGAAGTCGATCGCGCCGGCCTGGAGCAATTGCTTGAACATGATCCGGTTGGCGCAGTGCTCGCCGGTGGCGACGCCCATCGGCTGGAGCGCGCGGCGGATGGCGGCGTGCCCGAGGACGTCGTCCGGGTTCGTCGGCTCTTCAATCCATGTGAGGTTGAAGCGCGCGAGCTGGCGCATGTGGAGGATCGCCTCATCGACGTCCCAGACCTGGTTCGCGTCGACCATCAGCGTGCGATCCGGGCCGATTTCCTCGCGGGCGATCTGGAGGCGGGCCATATCGGCGGCGACGGAGGTGCCGACCTTCACCTTGAAGCGGTCCCAGCCCTGGGCGAGCGCCTCCCGGAAGAGGCGGCGCATCTTGTCTTCGGGGTAGCCAATCCAGCCCGCCGAGGTGAGGTAGGCCGGGTAGCCATCCCGGCGCATTTCGGCCTCGCGTTCGGCCTTTGTGGCGGCGAGGCCCCGGAGCATGCGAAGCGCTTCCTCCGGGTTCACAGCATCCGTTATGTAGCGAAAGTCAATGCAGCGCACGAACTCTTCCGGCGTCATGTCCGCAACGAGCTTCCAGACCGGTTTACCCTCGGTCTTCGCCCAGAGGTCCCACACGGCGTTGACGACGGCCGCCGTTGCGAGGTGGATGACACCTTTTTCGGGGCCGATCCAGCGCAACTGGCTGTCGCCCGTCATATGCCGCCAGAAGGCGCCCATGTTCGCCGTGAACGACTCGAGTGTGCGGCCGATGACGAGCGGCTTGAGGGCTTCGATGGCGGCGCAGCAGAGGTCGTTGCCACGGCCGATGGTGAAGGTCATTCCGTGGCCTTCGAGGCCGTCCCCGGCGTCGGTTTCGAGGATGACGTAGGCGGCCGAGTAGTCCGGGTCCGGGTTCATCGCATCGGAGCCGTCGAGGAAGCGGGAGGTTGGCATGCGGATGTCGCGGACGCGCATCCCGGTGATGGTTCTGGGCATAGGCGGAACTCTCACCGCGCCGCCCGCGGCGGTCAAGCGAACGGGTAGCGGTTCTCCACGGTGAAGCCGAGGTCGTACCAGCGGCCGGCGTTGCCGCCCATGATCCATTCGCGCGATTCCTGGGGCAGGGAGGCGAAGTGGCTCTCCACGATGGCAACGACCTGCTCGTACTGGGCCGCGAGTTCGCAGACGGGCCAATCGGAGCCGAAGATCAGGCGCTTTTCGCCGAAACAGTCCCCGGCGATGTCGAGGTAGGGCGTGAGGTCGGCCTGCTTCCAGTCCGGCGCGGCCTCGGTGACCATGCCCGAAAGCTTGCAGGCGACGTTCGGCTCGTGGCCGAGTTCCCGCATGAGCCGGGTCCACGGCTCCAGCTCGCCCGAGGCGATAGGCGGCTTCGCCAGGTGGTCGATGACGAACCGCACCGAGGGGAACTGGCGGACCAGCTTGAGCGCGTACGGCAGGTGGCGTGGGAACACGAGCAGGTCGTACGTGAACCCGGACTCGCCGATAGCCTTCAAGCCGCGCCGAAACTCCTCGCGGAGCATGTGGTCATCGTCCGGTTCGTTCTGGAGCATGGCACGGACGCCGACCAGCCGGTTCGGCCACGGCAGCGCGTCGAGGTCCGCTTCGAAACCCGGCGAACAGAGGTCGAACCAGCCGATGACGCCGCCGATAAAGCTGTGCTTGCGGGAGAGTTCGAGGAGCCAGTGGGTTTCCGCGAGCGAGGGCCGCGCCTGGACGGCGATGCACATGTCCATTCGCGCGGCGGCGAGGTGCGGTTCCAGGTCCGCCGGGAGGCGGTCGCTGCGAAGCTCGGGCATGCCCTCGCTGATCCACGGGTACTCGGCGGGGGTGTACTGCCAGAAGTGCTGGTGCGAATCGACGCGGACCGCCATGAGCTACTCCTCCGAGGGGAGCGGCAGGCCTCCCGCGATACTCGAAGCGTAGCAGGCCTCGACCACCGCCATAGTCCGAAGGGCGTCAGAAACCGGGCTCACCAGGGCAGAATCTTCGCCAGAGACGAATCGCTGGAGGTTGCTCATCGGCCCTTCGAACGCATCGAGGAACCACGACCCGCGCAGCGGGATGGCCTCCCAGGGGCCGCCTTCCGGTGCGAACAGTAGCTCGTCGGGCTTGCCATGGGGATAGTCCAGGTTCACGCCCATCGTCGCGATCATCGCGCCCTTCGTGCCTTCGACCTTGACCTGCGAGCGTTGCTTCTCGGGGCCGAAGCGGTGCGAGTGGTTCGCGAGGATGCTGCAACGCACGCCGGGGTAGTCGAGGATCATCGTCGTCCGGGCGTCGGCGAACTCGGGCGTGAGCGGGTTGCGCAGGCCCTTGCAATACACCCCCGCCGGGTCGCCGAGGAGCCGCCGCACGAGGTCGATGTAGTGGATGGAGTGCATGAGCACTTCGAGCCGTGGCGCCGTCTTCAGGAACGCCCAGTACTCCCACGGGGTGTGTACGACGACGCGCACCTCCACGTCGAGGACGTCACCAAGGTCGCCGCGATCGATGGCGGCCTTGAGGGCGAGCATGTCGGGACTGAAGCGGAGTTGGAAGTTCGACGCCGCGCGCAGCCCTCGTTCGCGGCAGATGGCAAGGATGCGCTTCGCGTCCTCGAAGTCGTTCCCGAGCGGCTTCTGGATAAGCACACCTGCGCCCCGGGGGAGCTTTGAAACGATGCCCTGGATCGCGCCCGGCGGAACGGCGAGGTCGAAGACGGCGCCGTCAGTCGCGGCCGCTTCTTCGAGCGAGGTGAAGACCCGGTCCACGCCGAACTGAACCGCCAGCGCCTTCGCGGCCTCGATGTTGAGGTCGAAGAGGCCTGCCACTGGGAAGCCGAGCCGCCGGTACACCGGCAGATGGGCGTCACGCACGATGCTCCCCGCGCCGATGACCACGATCGGCAGTGGCGCGCTCGGGACTGGCCATTGCTGGGGGAGCGGCTCAGGCATTGAGCGTGAACACCAGTTGCATCTGCGCCCACCATTCGCCGGGCTGCGCATCGGCGACCGGCTGCTGGAACGATTCCATCAGCCGCTGCCACTCAGCGCGCCGGGGATGGCCCGCTTCGTACCGGGCGAAATCCCGCTCGGGTTCGAAGCCATCGATCGTATCCATCACCATGAACAACTGCCGCCCGATGAGCCAGATGCGCATCTGCTCGATGCCGATGCCGCGCAGACCCTCGGCGACCTCCGGCCAGATGGCGTCGTGGTGCTGGCGGTAGGTCTCGATGACGCCGGGCTCGTCGCGGAGCAGGATGGTCTGCGCGTAGGTCTTCATCGTCGGCCGCCCGGCTTCATCTCAGTTCGACCAGCCGCCGTCGATGACGTTGACCGAGCCGGTGGTGTACGTGGATTCGTCCGATGCCAGGTAGAGCGCGAGGTTCGCGATCTCGGCGGCCGTGCCAAGCCGCCCGATGGGCTGCCGGGCGATGAACTGCTTACGCGCTTCTACCGGGTCGTCGAAGGCGTTGATGCGACCCTCGAGTGAGGGCGTTTCGACGGTGCCGGGGCAGATGGCGTTGCACCGAATCCCCTGCCCGATGAAGTCGGCGGCGACGGCCCGGGTCAGGCCGATGACCGCTGCCTTGGTGGTCCCGTAGACGAACCGGTTCGGCGCGCCTTTCACGCTCGAAACCACGCTCGACATGTTGATGATGCTGCCGCCGCCTCGCTCGATCATGCCCGGCAGGAGCGCCCGGATAAGGCGGTACATCGAACGCACGTTGAGGGTGAACGAGAAGTCCCAGTCCTTCTCCTCGGTGTCGAGGATGGTGCCGTGGTGGACGAAGCCGGCGCAGTTGAAGAGGACGTCGACCGGGCCTGCGCTGGCGGCGAACGCGGCAACTGCCGCCGGGTCAGTCAGGTCGACCGCGCGGGTTGTGATGCCGGGGGCTTCGGCGGCGAGGGAGGCCAGCGTTTCGGCGTTGATGTCGACGGCGGTGACGGTGGCCCCTTCGCTGGCAAAGAGGAGGGCGCTCGCGCGGCCAATTCCCTGGCCGGCGGCGGTGACGATGCAATGTTTGCCGGAAAGCCGGCCGGGCATGGGCTGCTCCGCGGTGAGATTCTGGCCGATTGTGGACGGACAGCCCGCGCCGGGCAATCGCAGCAGCGACGCCCACATGGGCTGTATCCCTCGCGGCGAGGGCCGGGCGTTACTGCCCGCGCTGCTTCAGCATCCGGGCGACGATCGGGCTGGGCCGCGGCGGGTGCCAGGACTTGTAGGCAACCTCCAGCGGCACCGGCCACTCAGCATCGACGTCGAGGCGGTAGCCGGCCGAACCGGCGTCTTCGAGCGCTTCGCAGGCCGTCCGCGCCACCTTCAGCATCAGTTCGTCGTTGTGGGGCGTGCCGAAACTGTGGCCGAAGGGGAACTCGACACCGACGATGCGCGAGGCGTGCATCTTCAACGCAAGCTCCGGCATCATCGTCACCGTCACCGTGGGAATCCCGAGCGATTCAATCACACGCGCCAGCACGGGCACGTTTCTGCAGCAGTCCGGTCAGGCAGGGGCAAGCAACAGCACGTCGACTGCGCGCTCCTTCAGCCTCGCCGCCAGTTCGGGGCCCTGGACGTTCTTCCAGTCCTCGAGCCGGCGGTCCTGGTAGCCCATGAACGAGTAGTGCTCCGGGGCGAGCGAGCCGATGACGCCTTCGGCCTCGAGCGTGCGGAACGCCCGGATGGGCAGGACAACGTCCACGTCTTCCAGCAGGTCATCATGGCTGATGTGGAGGTGGGAGCAGCCGATCTGCTCCTGGCGCACATCGGAGGGGATGACGCGATACGTTGGGTCGCCCCACTCCGGGTTCTCCCACTCGCGGGCCTCGTCGAAGCCCTCCTGCGAGTCCTTGAGGAAGATGCCGGCTGACGTCATGAGGGCGACATTGCAGCGCCGCAGCGGCTT
>JBDHWA010000185.1:0-5057 GCA_039809945.1 Dehalococcoidia bacterium
TAGGCTTCGTCGTCGGCCTGGACTTTCACGACGTTGCCGACGAACAGCGAGTGGTCGCCGATGGTGATCACGTCCTGGAGGGTGCATTCGATCCATGCGAGGCAGTCTTCGATGAGCGGGGCGTCGATACTCAGGGGGTTGAAGAGGGCCAGGCCGGCGGATTCGAGTTTGTTGTTGTTCAGGCCGGTCAACGACCCGAGAAATGCGGTCTGTTTCGCCAGTTTCGGCCCGGGAATATTTATCGCGAAGTTATCGCTGAACCGGATGAGGTCGGCGGTGTGCCGGTGCGGGTGTACCACGATGCCAACCATCGGCGGTTGCATGGAGAGCGGGGCGCACCAGGCGATTGGCGCGGCGTTCGAAATGCCCCGCCACGACGTGGTGACGATGGCCACAGGGCCGGGGTTCAGGAGGCGGCGGGCATCGGTTGGGTCGCAGAGTCGGCGCATAGAAACGAGGGACAAATCAGAAGGCCGGGAGACCCGGCCTTCGAAAAGTTGTGCTCAGTGTAGCAGTGTCAGTGGCGGCCGTTGCCGTTGGAGGACATCCGCCGCCAGCGGAGGAAGTTCCAGTAGGCGAGCAGTTCCGGGAGGTCTTCCGGGTGCTTTTCGAGTTCGCCGATGAGTTCAGCGATATCGCTGTCCTTGACGTAAAGCATGTCGCCTTCGTCACCGAGGAAGTAGTGCAACGGGCGGTTGAGGATGCGGGCAACGCTCAGGAGCATATCGATGCCCACGGAACGTTGACCGGCCTCATAGAGGCTGATGGCGCTCTGGGTGGTATTGAGCGACTGGGCCAGTTGGCCCTGGCTCATCCCGGCATCCCGGCGCGCGGTGCGGATGCGGTTTCCGAGGCCCGCTGAAACAGGCGCCTTTCCGCTTTCGGACGTGGCTTTCATCATGTTGGCAATTGACTCCGAAGGTCGTCTATACGTTCCCCGTTATTCCGCTCGCGGGGCAGGGCAATGTCAACTCAAGGTACGGACGGCCGCCGTTGAGGTCAATGCACCCCTCCCTTCCGGTAATGATCCCACCATACATGCTTTCTTGGGATGAAGCTCAATGGCCGGCCGGGCCGCATTGCAGCGGCCGTTCGCACGTACCCGATTGTCAGCGTGCCGTGGCGTGACTTCGCAGCTGCTGAGCGTGGGCGTAACCGGACTCGTGCCTATACTGGATTCATGGCCGCACAACACGACCTTGAACTCCCGTCGGCGGGCGAAGAAGACACCAGGAGCGTTGGCGAACGACTTGGGCGCGAACTCAAGCGGGGCGATGTCGTCCTCCTCAGCGGCGAACTCGGCGCCGGCAAGACGTGCCTCACGCAGGGCATCGGCCGCGGACTTGCCTGTGGCGGCCAGGTGAACAGCCCTTCGTTCGTGCTCATGAACGAATACCCCGGCCGCGAAACTCTCTTCCACGTCGACCTGTACCGCATCGAAGACGTGGAGGACCTGGACGAGCTCGGGCTCTGGGACTACGCCGAAAAGGGTGTCCTCGTTATCGAATGGCCCGAACGCGGCGCGGAAATTCTGCCCGGCGACGGCCTCGTGGTGGAGTTGCGCACCGGCGCGCTTGGCCCGCGAAGCCGCACCCTGCGCTTCATCCCCCGCGGCCCGCGCGGCGAGGAGCTGGTCGCCTCCCTCGGGGCGGCGTGAGCACGATTCTCTGCATCGACACTGCTTCTGACGCGTTCGCCCTCGCGGCTGATCGCGATGGCACGGTCCGCTCCGTCGAAGTCGATGGCGGGCATGACCATTCGCGGCTCCTCCTCCCGGCGATCGGCGACCTTCTCGGCGGAGAGCGGCCAGCAGCCATCCTTGTTGTCATTGGGCCGGGGGCCTACGCCGGCATTCGTGTCGGCATCGCGACGGCCGAAGGGTTGTCGCTTTCCTACGGGGTGCCGGTGTACTCGATTGGCACGCTGGAAGCGGCTGCGCTTGCGGCCGGCCGGGCGAGTGCGCTGGTCATCCACCCTGCAGGCCGGGGTGAATTCGCCACGCAGGAGTTCCGCGGGGCCAACGCTTCAGGAAACCCCCGCCTTTCGGGGCCGGACGGACTCGCGGGCCAGCCGCTCGTAGGCGAAGGCGCCGGCGAACTCGGCGGCCGCGAGGTTGGCCCGCGTGAACGGTGCGAAGCGGCCCTGCGCGACCGTGCGCCGAAGATTCGAGCCGGTACGCTGGAACCTGGCGCCGAGGCCTTCTACCTTCGCGAGCCCAGCATCACGCTTTCCCGCCGCCAGCAGGCGGCATCCTAACTTTCACGGAGTCCCAAAACATGGCAGTCGAACGAACCCTCTTCCTTGTGAAGCCGGACGCGGTGCAGCGCGGTCTCGCAGGCGAAATCATCAAGCGCCTGGAAAGCCGCGGCCTGAAAATTGTCGGCCTGAAGCTCATGCAGGTCTCCCGGGCGACGGCGGAGAAGCACTACGGCGAGCACAAAGGCAAGCCGTTCTTCGAGGGTCTCGTCTCGTTCATCACGAGCGCCCCGGTGGTGGCCGCGGTGTTCGAAGGGACGAATGCGATCGAGATTGTGCGCGCGACCAACGGCGCCACGAATCCCGCGAAAGCCGCGCCCGGCACCGTGCGTGCAGACTTCGGCCTCGAGATGGGGCGCAACCTGGTCCATGCCAGCGACAGCCCGGCCAGCGCTGCCCGCGAAATCAAGATCTTCTTCAAGCCGTCGGAGTTAATCGACTGGAAGCGCGATACCGACGCCTGGATCTACGAGTAGTGGGTCAGTTCAGCGCTTGCTGAGTTGCCCTTCGATCAGGCGGAGTCCGAACTCGACGCCCGGCAGCAAAGCCTCTTCGTCGATGACGAAAGCGGCATCGTGGTGGCGGCCGGCGATGCCCTTCGCCTCGTTGCGGGCGCCCAGCCAGAAGTAGCAGCCGGGGCGCGCTTCGAGGAACACGCTCATGTCTTCGGCGCCCATGGTGGCTGCGGCCAGGATGTTGCCCGGCCCGAAGTAGGCCGCGGCTTTCTCACGCACGAATTCGGCGACGGCCCGGTCGTTCACGAGGGGCGGGCAACTCGTCTGGTGGTCGAAGGTGAACGAGGCGCCGAAGGCCGCGCAGACCCCGGCCACGATCTCCTCGGTTCGGCGAATAACGTGCTCGCGAACGGCGTCGCTATAGGTGCGGATGGTGCCCGAGAGGCGGGCGGATTCGGCGATGACGTTGCCCCGGAACCCGCCGGCGACCTTGCCGACGGTGAGCACGGCAGTTTCGGATGGCGCGACTGAGCGGCTCACAACGGTCTGCAGCGCCGTGATCACGTGCGCGGCCACCACAACGGCGTCGACGGCCTGGTGGGGCGCTGCGGCGTGGCCGCCACGGCCTTCGATGTCGATGTGGAAGACCGTTGGCGCCGCAAAGAATGGCCCCGGCGCAACGTTGATCGCACCCACAGGCAGGTCCGCGCTGATGTGGAGTCCGAGCGCGACATCGACATTCGGGGCGTCGAGTACGCCGTCTGCGATGCAGGACTGCGCGCCGCCGGCGGCTTCTTCCGCGGGCTGGAAGACGAACCGCACCGAGCCGCTCCAGCGGTCTTTCCGCGTGGCGAGAACCTCCGCGATGCCCAGGGCAATGGCCATGTGGGTGTCGTGGCCGCAGGCGTGCATCACGTCCGGGGTCTTCGAGGCGTAGGGAAGCGTGCTGCGTTCGGGCACCGGGAGGGCGTCCATGTCCGCGCGCCAGAGGACGCAACGCCCCTTCTTGCCTCCTTCGACGAGCCCGGTGACGCCGGTTTTGGCGATGCGGCGGACGTCGCTGAGGCCCAACTCCTTCAGGCGTTCAAGGATGACGCGCTGGGTGCGCTCTTCCTGCCACGAGAGTTCGGGGTGCTCGTGGAAGTCCCGGCGCGTGGCGATGACGCGCTCCCGGAGGGCCTCCACCTCGGAGCGAACGGGCAATCGGCCGCTGGTTCCCATTGACGAATGCTACCAGAGCCGGGATGCGCCGGGGCTACTCTGTTGCCGCTGCGCCGAAGACCCGCGCGGTTCGCGCTCGAAACCAGCCCACGCCGACTCTCTGGACCAGTGCGACGCCCGCGAGGATGCAACCCAGCGCCAGCACGAGGTTCCAGCCGATGTCTTCGCCGAGGACTGCCCAGCCGAGGACTACGCCGATGGGCGGCGCCATGTAGGTGACCACCGAAGCTCGCACCGGCCCCGCCTGCTGGATGAGGTACATGTAGGCAACGACGGCCAGCCCGGAACCGAGCCCGCCGAGAGCCGTGATGCTCGCGAACACCTTCCACGAGAAGTCGGCGTGTTCGTACGCGCCGGTAGCAAGAGCTGCTGGCATGAGGAGGCACGCCGCGGTAGCGACCTGCACGGTGGCAAGCGGGATCGGCTGGATCTCGGCCGCCCAGCGCCGGATGGAGACGCTTGAGAGTGCGTAGAGCAGCGAGGCGAAGAGGATGATGGCGATCCCGGCTGCCTGCGCGCCGCCAACCGACGTGAGGTCCTGGCCCATGAGGATGACCACGCCGGCGAAGCCCGTGAGCAGCCCGGCGATGCGGCGTGCATCGAGTGGGTCGGCTTTGAGCATGAAGGCTGCGACGACCGCCGACCAGAGCGGGGTCGAGGCGTTGGCGACGGCTGCCGCCCCGCTGGGCACGTGCTGCTCGGCGATGCCGAAAAGCGTCCAGGGAATGGCGAAGTTTGTGACACCGAGGCCGACCATGAACGCCCACATCCGCATTGGCAGGCGGAAGCCGGCCCGGCTTCGCCAGGCGAACGGGGCGAGCGTCGCCGCGCCGAGGAGGGTCCGCGCGCCGGACATGCCAATTGGGTCGACGCCCGCATCGACGATGACTTTGATAAAGAGGAACGAGCAGCCCCAGACGCTGGCGAGCGCGCAAAGGATACTGAACTGGCGAGAGGTCATGTGGAAAGTGAACGCCCTTCTGGTTCGAGCGTAACGCATCGTCGAGGCTCGGGGACGAGCCAATCATGCGCCGCGAGGAAGCGAAGGTGGCCGGGCGCCCGCTATTCGGCGAGGTACTGCAGGCGGTAGGTCTGCTCGAATAAGGGCCACCAGTCCGCCTCCGC
>JBDHWA010000186.1:0-5031 GCA_039809945.1 Dehalococcoidia bacterium
GACCGCACGAAGTCCCGCGGGAAGAGGTTCTCCTCGACGATCACCTGGCACATTGAAAGTGCGAGTGCGGCGTCGGTCGCGGGCCGGATGGGGACGAAGGTATCGGCCATCAGTGCCGAGGGGCTGTAGTCCGGCGCAATGCAAACGACCCGCGAACCGTGGTAGCGCGCTTCAGTGATGAAGTGGGCGTACGGGATCGAGGTGTAGGACGGGTTCGAGTGCCAGATGAGGATTAGTTCCGAGTGGAACGTGTCGTCCACCGAACTCGCACAGGAGAACTTGCCGAAGGTGATGTGGTGTCCGGCCGGGAAGTCATTGATGAGGCCGTTGGCGTCGAGCGTGGTGGCGCCGATGAGCCCGGCGAACCGCAGGTAGGCCGCCTGCGCGAGCAAGCCGCCTTCGACGGTTTCTTCGAAGACGACCGACTCCGGGCCTTCGTAGTCGATAGCCTCGATGACGGCATCGGCGACCTCTTCAAGCGCTTCGTCCCAGCTGATCCGCTCCCATTCGCCCGCTCCCCGTTCGCCTTTGCGCCGCATGGGATAGAGCAGGCGGTCGGGCGAATCGAGCTGGGCGCTCCATGCGCTGCCTTTCTGGCAGGCCATGGGGTTCATGTCCGGCACGCCCTCTTGAATCTGGTCAAAGACGGCGGCCGGCTCTTCGAACATGATCTCGCCGCCGCGCGAGTAGACGCGGTAGGGGCAGGTCGCCAGGCAGTTCAGGCAGTGCGTCCCGAAGGTCGCACGCTCCCAGCTCCAGCGCTGGCTGTACCGGTCGGAAGCTGAAATGGGGTTCATCGCTTCACTTCGCAGGAGGGCATTGGTGGAGGTGGTCAGCCGACGAGGACGCCGGAGACGTACTGCTCGTCGGCGGCAGCAAACCTCCCGATGGTGTCCACGACCCACTGCCAGTACGGCCAGGTGTTGGCGCCGTGGGTGCGTTCGGCCAGCTTTGGCAGCCAGCCGACCATCTGGCGCTCGAGGAAGTCGTGCTGGGCGCGCCGGTAGGAGGTCTGCAGGCGCGGGGACGAGGACACGGCCTCCTTGTAGGTGAGGTACTTCATGAACTCGAGCTCGGTGGCGAGGTGGTCCGCGGGGCGTGGGTCCTCGGCCGAAGTGGTGAGCCCGAAGTACTCGTAGAAGCGGACAACCTCTTCCAGCCGCTGCATACGGTCACCCCCGTACGCCCCGCCGAACAGCGAGGCGGGCGGGCCGTCTGCGCCGACCTCGAAGACCCGCAGGAACTCGGCTTCGAAGTCCTGCTGGCTGACCGAGGACGGCACGGCTTCGGAACCGAAGGTGAAGGAGAAGCCCAGGAGCTTGCCGGCATCGGTGAGGCGGTCACCCCACTCGCCGGCGAGGGCGGCGGTGTAGGCGTCCTCATCCGGGACAGAGACGAGCCGTGCGAGCAACTGGTAGACGCCGGTGCGCGCGGTGACCTCGTTATCGGGCAGTTCGGTTTCCTGCAGGGCTTCGCCGTCGACCTGCAGACCGGCGAGTGAGTAGACAAACATGGGAGCCTCCTACGCGATGGTCTCCACAGGGATGAAGCTCGACCGATCCAGGGTGGCCGGGTCCACGGTGAACGGCCCGAGCAGCTCCTGCCACTTGTAGGCGATGAGGGTCTTGAGCATCTCCGACGAACCGCCGTCGCGGACGGTCTGCATTTCGCTCTTGAGGGTGGCGAGGGCATCGTGCACGTTCGGGCCGAAGAGGGATTCGAGGTACTCCGGCGGAATGCGCGGCGTCTCGTAGTCGATGCTCATGTCCTCGTTGAGGCGGTGGGGCGAAAGCGGGGGAACGTAGAACACGTTCGGGCCGGTGCCGGCTTCGGCGTGGAGCGGGAGGGCGATCTTCCACTCCTTGACGAGCTTGTGGACCGGGCTGTCCTCATCATCGAGGTAGCCGATGAAGACAGCCCGGCCCGGGCACTGGCGCACGCAGGCAGGAGCAACCCCGGCTTCGATGCGGGGGTAGCAGCCGATGCACTGCTGCGCCACGTGGCGCTCATAGTTGAAGTAGACCTTCTTGTAGGGACAGGCCTCCATGCAGAACCTGTCCCCCATGCACGTCTCTTCATCCCTGAGCACGAGCCCTTCGCTCGTCTTGTGCAGTGCCCCGGTGGGGCACGCAGTCAAGCACACGGGATTCGAGCAGTGGTTGCACTGCCGCGGAAGGTAGAAGTAGTAGGAGTTCGGCCATTCGCCGGCGCCCTGGTCTTCGTCCCAGTTCATCGCCCAGCGGTTTTCGCGCGGGGCCTGGGGTTCGAGGTGGGCCTTGCCGGCGGTGCCGCCGTAGAACACTTCCTGGTAGTTGTAGTCGAAGCCGCCGCCGAATTCTTCGCGGGTTGGCTGGTGGCCGGGGCGGGGCTTGCCGGTGGCCAGGTCCATGCCGCCGCCCATGTTCTCCCAGTCCTTCGGCGTGCCGAGGCCGGGCATGGTGTTGACCGACATCCACCACTGGTGCTTTTCGCCCTCATCGCGAGTCCAGAGAACCTTGCAGGCCACCGAGCAGGTCTGGCAGCCGATGCACTTGTTCAGGTCGTAGACCCAGGCGAGCTGGCGGGTCTTGGTTTCGGTGGTTGCAGCCATGGGTTACTCCATTTCCAGGGGGAGCCATTCCTGGCTCACGGCAGCGAGGCCCGCGCGTTCATCACGGGAACCATTCCAGACGGCGAGGCCGAGCTTCTGCTTCTGGAGCACGTCGGCAGGGCCGCTGAGGACCACGCTCCAGCGCCCATCGGCGAGCACGCCTTTCGCGCCCAGGTCGGCCTCCGGGTCCTTCTTCACGACGCCGGGTCCCGAAGAGAGCAGGCGCAGCGGCCCTGGCCGGCCCTGCTCCCAGAACCAGAGCGCCAGCGGCTTCTCCGCGTCGCCGAGGGTGGCGAGAACGCCGCTGCCGTTCGTGGGGAAGATGGCGCTGACGGCGTCCTGGAACTCCCGGTTCGGCGCCGGGTCATCTGCCCACTCGACGCGCACGTAGAGACGCTGGCCATCGCTGGCCGCCTTCACCTGGGCTTCCGCGGTCTGGCCGTAGTCGCGGTCCTTCCACGATTCCCGGATGTACTCGGTTGGCTGAGCCTCCAGGGCGACGGGCGCAAGCGGGACGCGAACGTCCGGCACGGACTGCCATTCGGCCCCTGCGGGATCGGCCAACGCACCGCTGAGTTTCGCGACCTTCATCAGTCGACCTCCACCTTTTCGAAGTCGCAGCGTGTCCAGCGTTCGGCTGGCACCGGCTGCCATTCGGCGCCGAGGTGGCTTAAGTGACCGTAACCTCCAGCGAAGCCGATCCACTTGACCATCCCGGGTTCGATTTCGTTCGCGCCGCTCCATTCGGGGTACTGGAAGCCTGCCCAGCCGTTGTAGGAAACGAGCTGGCCGCGCTTCACGTTCGGCGCCACGCGCGCCCGGCTCTTGAACTGGCTGACGTCGTTCCAGATGCGAATCAGGTCGCCGTCCTTCACGCCCCGCTCAGCTGCATCGTCCGAGTTCACGACCACGTCTGGTTCGCCGCGGTGCGTGCCGAGGATGACCCAGTTCGCCTGGTTCATCGTGTGGATGCTCCAGCGGTTGTGGCCGGAGGTCATGCCGATGGGGTATTCGCCGCCCATGTTTGGGTTCGGCTTGTACGTCGGCAGTTCTTCGTGGGCTTCAAGGAACCACTCGTGGTCGATGTAGAACTGGGCCCGGCGGGCATACGTCGGGAACGGCGTCCCGCGCTCCGTGTGGTCGCGGAAGGGGACGTGCGTCTCGTTCGCCTTGATCGGCGACGCCTGGGCGAGGGCCATCGGCGATAATCCCCAGTCGATGAACCGGACGTGGCCCTTTTCGCGGAGCGTGCGGAGGCTCGTGCCCATTGGCAGGGTGCCGGCCAGGGCGGAGTCACGAATCTGCTCGTCCGCCAGCCGCTCCTCGTCGAGGAGGAAGCCCTTCATCGTGTAGGCGTCGGGCAGGGCGGCGTAGCGCCGGGTCATGCCCTTCGTGTCCTTGTACGAAGTCAGTCCGCGGTCGCGAGCGCGCTCGGCCATCTTTTCGAAGAGGGCGTTGTAGATCTGCCACTCGTTCCGGGCCTCTCCGGCCGGTTCCGCGGCCTTGTCGCTGAACGTCAGGTTCATCAGGTGAGGCGTCGGGATGTGGAACCCGATCTTCTCGTAGTGCTGCGCCGCCGGGAGGACGTAGTCGCTATAAAGGCCGGTCTGGCTGATGCGGAAGTCGATCGAAACAATGAGATCGAGCTTCGGCCAGAGGGTATCGAGGAGAGCCTTTTTGCCACCGCGCGTGCGCCGGAGCATGTTGCCGCCGCATTCGATTAGGATGCGTGGCGGTTCTTCCGGCCGGGGGTGGTCCATGCCCTGCCACCAGCCTTTGTCGATGGCCTCGTTGAAGTACTCATCGAAGGTGCGCGGGAGGGAATCGTCGCCCCAGCCGGGCGTGTTCCATCGCTCCTTGTAGTTGGCCTGCCAGTACCACCAGAAGGCGGGCGGCGCCGAAGTCGAGTCGTTCGGATGCTCGTTCGAGGAGTCTTCGCCGCCGGCGCCGAACATGCCGGCGAGGCCGCCCGGTGTGCGCTGCAGCTTCGAGGACATCTGGCCCATGCGCTTGACGGCGATTTCCGTTGTCGCCGTGGGATCCATCTGCTTGAAAGCGGCGATGGCGGCATCCCGTGAGGAGAGGACGATCTCGGTGTTGGCGGCGCCCGGCCCGGGCTTATTGGTGGCGATGAACGCGCCGTCGTGCATGCCCGAAGCCCAGCAGCGGATACCGGTGCCCTTCTTGCCCCAGTTGCCGGTGACGGCGAGGAGCAGCGCCTGGGCGCGCTCCATCAGATCGCCGTGATAGAACTTGCAGGCGTTGTACCCGAGCATGATGTTCGTGCGCTTCGTCGCGCACTTGCGTGCGATATCGCGAACCATGTCAGGGTGGACGCCGGTGATCGCCTGCTGCTTTTCGGGGGTGTACTTCTCGTCCAGGTGCTGCTTCAGGATGTCGTAGGCGGGGCGAACCTGGACCGTCGAGCCGTCCTTGAGCTG
>JBDHWA010000187.1:0-5028 GCA_039809945.1 Dehalococcoidia bacterium
GAGCAGCGCAAGACCTACCTCACGCGTATGGCGAGGGGCGAGTTCCTCGGCGCAGCCGCGCTCTCAGAGCCCGACGCCGGTTCCGACCTGCGCAGCATCTCCTGCAAGGCCGAACCCGACCCGGACGGCGGCCCGAACGACTACCTCCTGACGGGCACGAAGATGTGGTGCACCTTCGCCGACGGCTCGGACTACATTACCGTCCTCGCCCGGACCGAACCGATCACCGACTTCAAGACCCGCCACCGCGGCACAGCGACGTTCTTCATCGAGAAGGAGCGCGGCACGCTGCCGCCCGGCTGCACGGGCACGCCCGTCAACAAGATCGGCTACCACGGCTGGAAGACCTGGGAACTGCACTTCGACCGCTGCAAGGCGCTCAACCTCACTGGCGGCGGCAACCGGACCGGGTTCGAAGGCGCGGCGTCAGGGCTCGAAGCGGCGCGCGCCCACACAGCAGCCCGGGCCATCGGCCTCGCCCGCGGCGCCATGGAGGACTCGATCCAGTACGCGAAGAACCGCGTCCAGTTCGGCCACCCCATCGCCGACTTCCAGGCGATCCGTTTCAAGATCGCCACGATGGCAGCCGAAATCGAGGCCGCGCGCCAACTGATGTACTTCGTTTCCGAGGAGATCGACAGCCGCCGCCGCTGCGACAAGGAGGCCGGCATGGCCAAGTGGTTCGCCAGCGAAATGGCCGAGCGCGTGACCAGCGAAGCGCTCCAGATCCACGGTGGCTACGGCTACACCACGGACCTCCCGATCGAACGCTACTGGCGCGACGCCCGCCTCACGAAGATCTTCGAGGGCACCTCGGAGATCCAGCTGCGCATCATCTCGGACCGCCTGCTGGAGGGGTAGTTACTACCCCCCGATGCCGGCCAGCTTCTTCCGCTTCTGGGCTACGTAGTCCACGAGGATGTACTCGCCCAGCTTGTCCGGCGTCGTGTAAAAGACGCGCCCCTTGTTGATCCGCGCTACCTGGTTCACGAACTCCTTCAAGTAGTAGTTCCTGTCCAGCATGAACGTGTTGATCGTGATGTTCTTCTGGGTACAGCGCTTCACTTCCTTGAGCGTCTCGCGGATGGTGACGGGGCTCGGCGGGTAGGCGAAGTAGCTGCGGCCCTTCTCGAGGTGCGCTGTCGGTTCGCCGTCCGAGATCATGATGATCTGGCGCGTGCCCTGGGTGTGCTTCGCCAGCAGTTTCTGGGCGATCATCAGCGCGTGATGCATGTTCGTGCCGAGCACCGATTCGTCCCAGCGGACGTAGGGCAGCTGGTCGGCCTGTAACTCCCGCGCGTAGGCGCTGAACCCGATGATGTAGAGGCTATCGCGCTGGTACTGCGATGAGATGAGGTTGTTCAGCGCCATCGCGACCTTCTTCGCCGCCTGGAAGCTGCCCCGCAACGCCATCGACCAGCTCAGGTCGAGCATGATCACGGTCGCCGTCTGGGTCAGCAGTTCCGTCCGCTCGACCTCGAAGTCGTCCGGCTTCAGCCGGAGCGGCGTGCCGGGCCCTTCGCGCAGCATCGAGTTGAACATCGTCTTCTGAATGTCGAGGAAGAACGGGTCGCCGAACTCGTACTTCTTGGTCGAATCGGTGCGTTCGCCGCCCGAGCCTGACTCGCGGATTTCGTGCTTCCCGAACGAGTCTGACTTGAGCTGCTGGTAAATCTCGACGAGCGCCCGCTGGCCAATCTTGCGCGTGCCGCGAGGCGTCAGCTCGTACTGGTTCCCCTTCTTCCGGATGTAGCCGGCCTCTTCGAGGATTTCGAGGAACTGCTTGAGCTGGTCGAGCGTTTCGCGCGCCTCCTTGCCCAGGAGCTCTTCGAGCTTGTCGGCGTCGACGTCGTCGATTTCCCCGCCGTACTGGGTGCGCTCGAGCTGCCGTTCGAGTTCGTCGATCGACTGCATCTGGTCCATCAGTTGCATCGCCGACTGGAGGTCGATCTCCTCTTCGCCGCGGAACGGGTACTGGTTCCGCAGGTCGCGCATGGGGTAGAGGTACTCGAGGCTCTGGCCGAGTTCGTTCAGCGCCTGCTGGAGTTCCGGGTCGCCCACCTTGTCGCCGAGGAGGTCCTGCAGCTGCTGGCGCATCTCGCCGGGGAGCGAATCGAGCAGCGACTGCATCTGGCCCATCTGGTGCTGCATCTGGGCGATGAGCTCGTCGAGGGACTGCGGCGGGTTATCGCCGAAGAGGTCGCCATACTGCTGCATGAACTGGTCGAAGTCCGGCTCCTTGCCGGCCATCTTGTCCTGCAGCATCTGGTTCAGGTCGCGCACCATGTCCTTCATGCGCTGGAGGTCCTCCGGCGACATGTTGGCGATCTGGTTGTAGAGGTCCTTGAAGAAGGTGTTCATCATTGCCTGCTTCAGGGACTCGAGGAGTTCGTTGAACTTGGCCTGCGCCTCGGGGTCCATGAACTCGTAGTTCTGGAGCTCCTTCACCTGGCCGGGCACATCCTCGGGCAACTGCTCGAGGAACTGCTTCTTCTTGTTGGCGATGTTGCGCAGCATCTCCGCGAACTCGGAGGGTGTTTCGTTCCCGCCGCCCTGCTGCTCTCCGCCGTCCTGGTCGTTACCGCCTTGCTGTTGCTGGCCTTGCTGGCCGGGCTGCTGTTGCCCTTGCTGCCCTTGCTGTTGCTGGCGACCCTGGGGCTGCTGCCCGCCCTGCTGTCCCGAAGGCTGCTGCTGACCTGGAGACTGTTGCTGTTGGCCGCCCGCCGGCTGCTGGCCGTTCGCCTCATCCAGGCGGCGGTCCAGCGTCGTGTTCTCCATGTTCACGATCTCGTCGAGTTGCCGCTTGAGGTCGTCGAAGATCGATGACAGGTCGAACCGGTCGAGTTGCTGGCGGCGCTGCTGGCGAAGCTGCTGAAGGAGGTCGCGCAGACCCTGCATGCGGTCGCCCTGGGGATTGCGCATCCCCCGCTGAAGGAGGTTGCGCAGCGCATGCTGGAGGTCACCGAAGTTCATCAGGTCATCGGTCAGGTTATCCAGGATGTCGTTGGCTTCGAGTTCCGGGACATCCTGCGTCCCGTCCCACATCGAATAGCGGTATCGCGCTGGCATGCGGCCTCCGTGCGCCAGCATAGCGGCGCCCCCTTGGCGTGAGCGTATCCGAACTGAGCACGCTTGTCAGTCAAGGGATCCCTGCCCGTCCGGGCAGGGATCTCACCGCGCCGCCACCGGCGTCACCGAGAACGTGCGCTCTTCCGACCATGGCGCGGCCAGCGTGCCGATGAGTGCGCGGACTCGCCAGCGCACCCGGCTGTCCGGCAGCGTGTCCAGCGGCCGGTGCAGGAAGGTGCCGACGACGATGGTCGAATAGAGCGGGGTGTTCGAACCCTCCGCGAACAGTTCGAACACATAGCCCGTCGCGCCCGGGCAGGCCGACCAGCCGAAGTCGGCGGTTTCGCCCGGCGTCCCGATGATGGTCGCGCCATCTGACGGTTGGCGGAGGGGAACTGCGCAGCCATACGACTGCTCGGTCACGACGCTGCAGGTCAGGTCAGCGTGCGGCGTGGCGCCCACGGCGGGCATGTACCAGCTGGCCACGCCGCGGCTGGCGCTGGCCACGCGGTGCGGGTTCGAACCATCGCGGCCCACGACCCAGAGATCCTTGCTGGTTGTGGCGGCGAGCAGCACCCACTGGCCGTCCGGCGACCATGCGACGAGCCGCGTGCTCGCGTCCGGGTCCCTTCCCTCGGGTGGGAAGATGCGCAAGTTCTCGACCTCGTCTACGCGGGAAACCACGCCCTTCGCATCGATATCGAGGCGCTCGTTGCGGGACGAGTAGAACTGCGGCGGGATGAGCAGGACGCGCGGCGCTTCGGCGATGGGCATGGCCTCGGCGAGGCCTGTACTCACCCGCAGGAGTTGCCAGCCGAGGGCCCGGCCCTCGTTCGTGCCAAAGGCGAGGGAGTCCGCGTCCATCCACGTTATCGCAGTGATCTTCGCGCGGTCCGAAGCACAGAACGGCTCGCCGGCGGACTCACCGCTCGCGGCGAAGACGCGCTCGATGCAGCCCTGTGTGTTCACGAACGCGATGACCCCCAGGGGGTCACCTTCGGCGCCACCAGTGGAGACGTTCCCGGCTGGCGTCCGAACCGGCCCCGAGCAGCCGGCAAGGGCCAGGGCAGCGAACAGCAGGGAGACGGCAGCGAATCCATGAAGCGATGTGCGGCAACTCATCACAACCACCGTACGGTACGTCGTCGCTACCCTGACCGGCCGGAGGGGCCGTTGGCGTTGGTCATTGGGCCGTTCCGGCCATGCCATCCCCCGATGTTTACCAGCAGGCCGGTTCAGACGCCGCGCTTTCGCGCCGATGGTATTGACGATGGGCAAGGACGCGAACGCACTTCTGGACCGGATTGACGACCTCCCGCCGCTTCCGGCGGTAGCGGCGAAGGTCATGGGCATGGCTGAGGACGACAAGACCAGCGCGATGGATCTCGCGCAGGTCCTCGCCACCGACCAGGCCCTGACCGCGAAGCTCATCCGCATCAGCAACTCGGCTTACTACGGCTTCGCCCGGCGCATCAGCACCGTCCGCGAGGCTGTCGTGATGCTCGGTTTCAAGCAGGTCCGCCAGGTGGCGGTCGGCGCGAGCATGATGAACGCCTTCAAGCGCAGCGGCTTCAATGATGGCTTCGACCTTGACCTCTTCTGGGGCCACAGCGTCGCCGTTGCCGTCGCATCCGAAGCCATCGCCAAGAAGACGCTTGGCGCCAAGCCGGAGGACGCCTTCACCGCAGGGATCCTCCACGATATCGGCCGTCTGGTGCTGCGCCAGGTAATGCCTGCCGAGTTCGCGCAGGCGGTGGCTATCGCCCGCTCCGGCGAAGCGCCGCTGCACGCCGCCGAGTTCGAAACCACCGGCTACCAGCACGACGAAATCGGCCAGGCGCTGGGCGAACGGTGGAGGTTCCCGGGCCACCTCGTCGACGCCGTCCGCTGCCACCACGACGAAGCGCTGCGGGCCGGCGAGGACGGCCTCGCGGGCGTCGTCGCCCAGGCGAACTCGCT
>JBDHWA010000188.1:0-5004 GCA_039809945.1 Dehalococcoidia bacterium
CCGGCGAGGGTGTCCCTGAACTGGGCGACGTCATCGCGGAGCATCCCGCAGCCACCCTGGTGGGTGAGAAGCGCCATGCGCGGCGCGCGTTCAGCGGCAAGTTCCACGGTGCGATTGACGCAGCCGACCGACGGGACGGCCAGCCAGTGCTGCCGAATACCGACGCCGTTTTCGCGAACGAAGCCCGTGAGGTTCATTCGGGTGCGCCTCCGCCCCTGGCCCGCTGGCTCGCCAGGTTGTGGGTGTGGACGTGAGCGCCGGTTGGGATTGGCTGGGTGGCCACACCGATGATGCTCCCGTACTTGTGGACGGTCGCACCTCGTTCGAGGCGTCGCGTAGCGAACTTGTGGCCGGCAGGGATGGGATCCATAAGGTGGATGAGGCCAATGCCAGAAACGTTCACGCTGGTCCCGGCCGCGATTGGCTCTGTGGTCACGGCTACGTCGTCGTCACCGTGCAGTCGAAGGACGGTCATCGTGCGCTTCCTGAAAGCAGCTTCGAGCTGCCGAGCGGCGGCAGGGCGAAGTCGAACTGGCTGGCGCGTTCTGCGAGCGAAGGCGTGCCGCTCGCCGTCTTGAGCATCAAGCGGAAGAGGGCTGCCCCGGCGTCATCGAGTGATTCACCCGAGAGAACGGTGCTCGCATCGAAATCGATCAACGAGGACAGGTGTTGCGAGACGGAAGGATTTGTCCCGATCTTCAGCGTCGGCACGACGGGAGATCCGGTTGGCGTCCCCCGGCCGGTGGTGAAGAGGATGATCTGCGCGCCGGCGGCGGCCATGCCGGTCATCTGTTCAACGTCGTGCCCGGGGGTATCCATGACGATGAGGCCCGCGCGTGATGGCGCCTGGCCGTAGTCGACAACTTCCACCAGCGGAGTGCTTCCCCCCTTGGCGATGGCTCCGAGCGACTTCTCTTCGATCGTGGTCAGCCCGCCATCCTGGTTCCCGGGTGACGGCTGGGCCCCACGAAGGTCTTCGCCGAAACGGGCCGCCAACGACTCCCATGCCAGCACTGCCCCGGTCACCCGGTTAGCGGTCTCGGCGTCAATCGCACGTTGCGCGAGGAGATGTTCGGCGCCGATGGCTTCAGGGAGTTCGCAGAGGAGGGCGGCGCCGCCCTCGGACACGAGCCGGTCGACAACTTTCCCCACAACCGGGTTCGCGGACAGGCCCGAATAGCCATCCGACCCGCCACATTCGGTCCCAACAAGCAGCTCACTGACCGGGAACGAGATTCGATCGACCGTTGCACACCCGGCTGTAGCACCGGCGCACGCGTCATGAATGGACTGGATGAACCCGGCCACGCTGGAGCAGTCCTCCGCGTACAGCGTCTCTGTGGGGACATCGAGCCGCCGAAGGTCACCAGTGATTGCTTCGGCAGCGTCGCGGGACGACGCGCTCGCGACGAGGACGACGTGGCCTACGTTCGGGTTGGAAAGGAAGTCCGCTACCACGCGAAGGGTGAAGGGTGAACGAAGATAGGAGAGGGCGTCGTGCACGGGGACTCGAACGGCGCCCGTGTTCGTGCTTCCAAGTTCCGCGAGGCGGGAGAGGCTGGCATCCAGGGGAAAGACGACTGGCAGGTTGCGGACGCCAGGCCGGCGCGAATGCCGCCGGAACCCCATGAAGGTAGTGCCTTGAGAGCAGCCCATGGTCCCTCCCTCCTTGTTGCTGTTAGCGCAACCATTAGGCTTATACATGAACTCTGGTTGGCGATGCAAGCGGTGCGACGGTTCCTTGACGTTGAAGATCTTCGGCGCGGGAGCGAACTACTGCCGGTGGTCCTGGAGTGGCGCTGCGCCCAGGCAGCCACAGGATGCGCGCAGGCGAACATCGCCACGGAGGACCGCCCGCCGCGCACCGGAACGGTCGCCAGCCAGCCGGTCCAGCAAGAACCGCAGCGCAGCGGCGCCGATCGCGCGCGCAGGCTGTTCGTAGCAGGAGTAGAACGCCCACTCCGATGGCCCTTCGCTGTCGTCGAACGTGACCAGTGCGAGGTCCTCGGGGATGCGCAGACCCCGTTCCCGGGCGACATCAACAATGCCGGCGGCCAGATAGCTGTTGCCGGCGAGGATCGCTGACGGTGGGTCTTCGGAAGCGAGGAGCTTGCGGGCCGCTTCGGCGCCACCCGACCGAGTGAGCTGTGCGTGCCGGACGTATCGCCTCGGAACCGGCAGGCCGCGCCGCCGGAGTGCGGCCTTGAATCCGCGGACGCGCTCCTGGGCCGTCCAAACGTGGTCCGGACCGGCAACGATGCCAAGCCGTGTGTGACCGTGGGCGATCAGGTGGTCGGTGAGTTCGATCGCCGGCGTGTACGACTCGCCACGCGCGATATCGAGTTCGACGCCCTCGACTTCGCGGTCGATGAGGACCACCGGGATGCCTCGCCTCTGGAGCAACTCGATGGTCTCGCGGGACTCCCGGGAAGCCGGGGCGAGCAGCACCCCGTCAACGTGGAGCGATGACAGCTTTTCGGCGTACTCACGTTCGGTCAGCTCGTTCTCATCGGTGTTGCCGAACACCAGGAGATACCCGGCTGCTGCCGCTGCGCCCTCGACCTCGTGGCCGAGCTGGGTGAACCAGGTGTGGGTGATGTCGGATACGAGAAGGGCGAGGACACCCGTTCGTTTCTGGACGAGCGAGCGCGCGATGCTATTTGGGATGTAGCCGACCGACTCCATCGCTCGTTCGACGCGCTCGCGGGTTGAGGCGCTGACCAATCGGGAGTTGTTCACAACGCGGGAAACGGTCATGGGTGAGACGCCGGCCGCCCTGGCCACGTCGACGAGCGTGGCAGGATGGGACAGCCGGGGCGAAACACCGTCTTTGTCAGTCAAGCGGGGCCTTTCACGCGGGAGTATGCAGTATTCCCCGGGACATGGGTATGATAGCGCAACCAAACGAAGGGGCTCGTTCGATGTCGCAGGTGCGAGAACGCGAGGAGACGCCTACCCCCGGGTGGAAACGTGGCGCTGGCTGGGGGTGGATTTGGGGGCCGGATGACGAGGTCGGCGCACTCAATTGCATGACCCCCGCCAGCATTCTCCGGGCCTTCTCGGGAATTCGCGAAGGGAGGGTGTTCGACCTCGGTGTTCTCCTCGATCGAGGTTCGTTCCTCTCCCCGGTGCATCCGCATACCGAGGTGATCGCGTTTCGAACGCCGGAAGGCACGAAGCGCCAGCAGGACCTCCCGTTCATGGATCCCCGGACGAACACGCAAGCACTGGCGTTCATGTCGAGTCTCGTCATGCTTTCCGACCACGCCGGAACCCAGATCGACGCGCTCGCACATGTGACGGCCGGTGAGGACAACCACTGGTACAACGGATTCCACGCTGAGCAGAGCGGTGGCGACTTCGGCCCACGAAAGGCGGCCGGCCACACGACGCCACCCATCATCCTCAAGGGGCATCTCCTTGATATCGCGGGCCTCACCGGGGTGCCTCATCTTCCCGATGGAACCCCGATCGGGCGGGATCTCCTCACGAAAGCGGTTGACCGTGCGGGTGTCGTCATCGAGCCGGGAGATGCCGTCTTTGTCCGGACGGGGTCGCTCAGTCTCTGGGGCGAGGGTGGCCACGACCAGGAACTGCTTCGCGGCCCCGACAGCAGTGGGCTGACGTTGGAGGGGGCGCGCTTCCTCGTCGAGGAACTCGGGGCCGCCCTGGTCGCTTCAGACACCTCCATGGTCGAAGTCTTCCCTGCGGTCGACGGTCGTTCATGGCACCCCGTCCACGAGTACCTTCTCATCGAACAAGGCGTGCACATGGGCGAACTGCACAACCTCGAAGAGTTGGCTTCGGCCGGCGTCACAACCTTTTGCTACATCGCACTCGTTCCGAAGCTCCGGGGCATCACGGGCGGCTTCGCGATGCGGCCGATCGCGGTCGTCTGAATGATGGCCGACGGCACTATCGAACCGCCCACATCCCTGCTCGAGGTGAACGGTTGAAAGCCTTTCGGATGCTGGAACTGGGCTCCGCGCAGATGACCGATGCGCCCGTTCCCGAACTTCAGCCCGGCGAGGCGCTCATCGAGCCAGTGCTTACCGGGATCTGCTCGACCGACATCCATGTCCTGCACCAGGGCGCCGTTGGCGCTCGCGTTCCCGTCACGCTCGGGCATGAAGTCGTCGGACGGGTGGTTGATATCCGGTCTGGGGAAACACTCCGCCAACCGTATCCCGGTGGCTCGGCGATAGGGCCTGGCTCGCTGGTGACGGTCGAGCCGTTGCTGCCCTGCGGCGCGTGCCCGCAGTGTTACCGGGGACTCCCGAACCTGTGCGGCCGTTCGACCCATCTTGGGATCACACGCGACGGCTGCTTCGCGGAGTTCCTGACAGTCCCGGACAGCCGCGTGTTCGCAGTGAATGACCTCGATCCTGCGCGCGCGATTTTCGTCGAGCCGCTGGCCTGCGCCCTGCACTTTTTGCACCAGGGTGGCGTCGAACCGGGGATGAACGTGCTCGTCGCCGGCGCGGGACCTGCCGGGCTGCTCACGCTCCAGGCTGCATCCGCTGCCGGAGCGCGTGTCTTCGTTTCCGAACCCGACGCGGCGCGGCGCGTACTGGCTCTTCGGCTTGGCGCAGAGGCCGCCTTCGACCCGTGTTCGGAGGACGTCCCAGCGTGCATCCAGGAACTCACCCGGGGAGCGCAGGCGGAGGTCATCATCGAAATCACTGGCGTCCCGGGCGCCATTTCCGAGTTGCTCTCGTGGGCCGCCCCCGGGAGCACGATTGTGCTCGCCGGGATCTGCGGCGGCCGGAGAGTCGAACTCGATAGCGACCGCGTCGTGACGGGCGAAGTCACCATCCGTGGGGCTGTGGCTTCGCGCTGGCAGTTTCAGCGCGCGGCCCAACTCCTCAAGGATGGGCGCATAGACACCACCAGCCTGATCAGCCACCGCCGGCCATGGAGCGAAGTCCCGGACCTCATCGACGTGGCCGCAGGCGTGGAAGGGGTAACCAAAGTCCTCCTCGACCACAGCTCTGTCTGAGGGAG
>JBDHWA010000189.1:0-4984 GCA_039809945.1 Dehalococcoidia bacterium
CACAGGGCGGGAGCCGCCCGCTGGTTACGCCTGCGCTTCGCCGCGCCGGGCGAAAATGCCCACCTGGAACCGCGGGTGCCACACCATCAGCCAGGTCACCCCGCAGAGCGCGCCAAGCATCGCCAGCGTCGTGCGCGCGCCCAGCGTCTCGGCGATGACCCCGGCGAACAGGAGCGGCAGGATGACGATCGCGTCGCTGGTGGTGGCATGCACCGCGAACACGCGCGACTGGAGATGCGCCGGCGCGGCAGCGGTCAGCGCAGCGCGCGAACTGACGAGCGAGACGCTGAGCGTTGCCCCGATGAGGAAGGCCACCGGCATCGCCACGACAGCGGCCGTGTTCAGCGATGATTCGAAGCTGACCAGCGGCGGCACCTGGCTGTACACGAACGCCGCGCTCACGCCGTAATCGAGCGAGGCGAGCGCGAAGACGGCCACGGCCATGCCCGCGATCGAGAGCCGCATTGCCCTGGCGGCCCCGTCGAGCGTGAGGCCGGTGGCAGCCCACGCCAGCCCAACGGCCGCTCCGGCCACGCCGGGAATGAGCACCAGCGCAGCCCCGCCGGGTCCGAGCGAGAGGTCCTGCCGCAGGTAGAGCGGGAACGCCACCATGACCACATGGCTCACGAGTGACTTCACGGAGTTCACCGCGAGGGCGTCGCGAGCTGGGACCGAGTGGGCGAACACCGCGAGCGTCTGGCGAAGGCCGTCGAAGTGGCGGCCAGCGCGCGCGGTCACAGGCAGGACCACGCCTCGCAGGCGGGCGGCCAGCAGATTCGTCAGCAGGACATGGATGAGCATGATGCCGAGCGCCCCGGCGATCGCCGCTTCCGTGCCGCCGAGGAGGTAGAGCGCCGGCGTGACGATGAAGAAGCCCGCCGCCTGCCCGCAGTACTGCATCGCCACGAGGAACGAGTGCACGCGCCCCGGCGACTGGTGGCAGAGCGCCTTCACGAGCGCCATCTCGCCAGTGCTGTGCACCTGGGAGACGGCGGCGTAAGCGAACGCGAGCCACGCGATTTCGAAGGTCGAAGGATTGCTGAGGAGGGAGATGGCAATGATCGAGGCGCGAAGTGCGGCCCCGACGGCGAAGCCCTTGCTCGCTCCCAGGCGGTCGGCGAGTGCGCCCCCGGGCAGCCCGAAGATGATGGACGAAGCGGCCATCGCGACGATGACCGAACTGAGGCCCATGGCCGAATGCCCGGACGTCCCCGCGATGACGAGGATGGCCGCGAGGAAGGTGTTGTGCGCCACCTGTCCCGAGAAACGCGCGCCGTAGTAGAGGGCAAGAGGAGACCGCATCGGAGCCGTGTCCAACCTGTTCACTTCCCGGTATTCAGGCACACCTGCATTAACGGCTCATGTGAGCCCCCGCCACAGCGCCCGCCAATGCTGACCCTACCATTCCCTTCGATTCCGGCGGGGAATCTTTGCGAAATCCTTCACGAAACCTTTCAAAGATCAGGGTTTCCCCACTGCTGGCCGGGGCGCACGGGCCGGGCGTTCGCCGCACGGCCGCGCGTCGTGGTCTAATCAGCGGCTCATGAACGGGCGACTGGCCGAACTGGGCACGCGCATCCAGGTAGTGGGCCCGAGCTGCGCGGGGAAGACAACGCTGGCGAGGGAGTTGGCCCGGCGGCTCGGCGGCGAATTTCTCGAACTCGACGCGCTCTTCTGGCTGCCCGGCTGGACCGAACCCGACCCGGCGGACTTCGCAGACGCGCTTCGAAGCGCGACGGCGGGCGATCACTGGGTCGCCGCCGGCAACTACATCCGCCATACCGTGCCGGTCTACTGGGAGCGGCTGGACACCGTGGTCTGGCTCGACTTCCCGCTGCGGGTCACCATCCCGAGGATCCTCGGCCGCTCGTGGCGGCGCTGGCGCCGGCGCGAACTGCTCTGGGGTTCGAACCACGAGCAGTTCTGGCAGCAGCTCAAGGTCTGGAGCCCGAAAGACTCCCTCATCGCCTACAACGTCCTCAGGCGGAAGCAGCAGCGCGAGCGTTTCGAGTCCCTCCGTCGCGACCCTGCGCTTGCGGACATCCGCTGGGTGCGGCTGCGCAGCCCGAAAGAGGCGCGGCGCTGGCTCGAATCGCTCGGCGCCTGAGGCAACTGGCGCTACTTCGCGCAGTCATCGGCGGGGATAACGAGCCGGTGGCCAGAGAACAGGGTCACCGTGCCGTCAGGTTCGGCGATGCTGCGGAGATATTCCCGCGGCAGCCGGGCGATGAAGGATTCGGCGCAACTCACGCAAATCCCATGGGAAATCAGCGGCCCTGTGCCGGAGACTCGCTCGTTGCACCAGGCGCAGACCACTGTCACGTCTTCGGTCATGGTTCGAACGTAGCACCGAACAAGTTCGAATGGGGTTCGGAAATGGCCGGATCCACCAAGGTTACCCCGCGCCCGCCACCGGTTCGTCACGAACGCGCCCTGTCTCACGTGGGGAACTTCCCGAACGGGAATATCCCCGCGCGATGTTCCCGGTTGGGACCTTTCCATGTTCCCAATCGGGATCTTCCCCGATGGGCGGCCGCGACAGGGACCGCCATGCTGACGGCGATGAACGACGACTTTCCGATCCTTGCGGCCGTGGCGGCGCAGCCGACGCACCCGTACGCGCTCCTCGATCACCTGGCCGAATCGGGCCTGCCCGTGACCCGCAGCACCCTCTACCGGCGGGTCGATGCCCTGCTGGCCCAGGGCTGGCTGAGCGCCACCGATGTGCGCGGCGAGAACGGCCACTTCCGGCGGGCGCTGGCGCTCACCCGGCGCGGGCGAGAGCAACTCCTGGGCGATTGCCGCGAAGTGCTGGCCACGGCAGCGCTCGAAAGCCCGCTCTTCGCGCTCGCCATCGCAGCCTTCGCTGATGCCGGGCCAGAGGCGCTGGCGGCCATCCTCAAACCGCGCATGGCCGCAGCGGCGCGCACCCTGACGACCGAAGAACTGGCGTTGCGCCAGGCCGAAGCAGGCCCGGCCGAACTCGCCCGTTCGCGGCGCATCGCCCACCTCCAGGCGGACATTGCCTGGCTGCAGGGATTGCTCGGCCGCCGCGTGGTCGAACCATCCAGCGGCCGCGAAGGGCCCGGGGCGCGCGCTTCCGCCTGACCCGGTGCAGCCTCAGCCGCGAGGCATCCCGAGGCCGCGCTGGGCGATGATGTTGCGCTGGATCTCGCTCGTGCCGCCGCCAATCGGGCTGGTCGTCGAGTGCATGTAGAAGCGGGCGAACTTGCCGCCCACGGCATACGCGTCGTCGCGGTCGGTCACCTGGCTGTACATGCCCGAAAGGTGCATCGCAGTCGTCGCGAGGCGCACATCGAGTTCGCTCGAGTACAGCTTCGCGATGGAACTCTCCTTGTTCGGGATCTCGCCGCGCTCCTGCATGGAGATGATGCGGTAGCAGATCAGCGCTTCGACCTGGGCTTCGATGGCGCGGTCGGCGAGTTCGTGGCGGGCTGATTCGCGTGTGGCCACGGTGTGGCTACCGAGTTCGGATTCGGCCGCGAACTTCACGAGGTCCTTCACGATGAGCTGGTGGGCCACGCTCGTCGCAATCCCGCTCCGTTCGAAATCGAGCGTGGTCGTCGCGAGATACCAGCCGCGGTTCTCCTCGCCGAGGAGGTTCGCCGCCGGGATGCGCACGTCTTCGAAATAGACCTCGTTGAACTCGTGGCTGTTCAGCATGTTGATGAGCGGCCGGACCGTGATGCCCGGCGTCTTCATATCGACCAGGAAGTAGCTGATGCCGCGGTGCTTCGGCGCATCGGGGTTCGTGCGCGCGATGAGAATGCCCATGTGGGCGTACTGGGCCCCGGAGGTCCAGATCTTCTGGCCGTTGACCACGTAGTCGTCGCCGTCGCGGATGGCGCGGGTCTGCAGCGCGGCGAGGTCAGAACCGGCGCCCGGCTCCGAGAAGAGCTGGCACCAGATGTGCTCGCCGGAAATGATCTTCGGGAGGTAGGCGGCTTTCTGTTCCTCGCTGCCGTAGACCATGATGGTTGGGCCGGCCCAGCCGTGGCCGATACCGCCAGAGCGGGGCGCCCGCCGCCAGGCGAACTCCTCGCTGAGGATGAACTGCTCCTTCACGCTGAGGCCGCCGCCGCCGTGCTCCTTCGGCCACGCGGGGGCGCCCCAGCCGTGCTCGTTCAGCTTCGCGGTCCAGCCCTTCATGAACTGGGCGAAGCCCGCCTGCGCGCGGCCCGCGCCGTTGAACAGCCCCCACTCAGTCGGCCGTCCGGCGTACTCCGCCGGGTACTCGCTGTCGAGGAACGCGCGCACGGTGGCGCGGAACGCCGCTTCGCCGGGGCTGTCTCGGAACTCCATGGGGCCACCTCCGCAATACGCCGATTCTGAGATTCGCGGGCGACGGTGTCTACGGGGCCGCCGCTGAGCTGCCCTACCCCGCCTCGCTCGCGCCGTTGAGGAAGCGGGCGGCTTCGGCCTTGAAGCGCGGGCTGCGGACGGCGCTGATGTGGCCCTCCTCCGGGAGTGGCACGAACGTTGCGTTCGGGATCGTCTCGGCGAGCGCTCTCGCGGGCGCGAAGAACGGGTCGCGCGTGCCCGCGGCCACCAGCACCGGCAGTGTGACGTTCGCGAGCGCGGCGACGTCGAGCGGGCGGCCATTCTTAAAGACACCGCGGTAGACGGCCTCGATCGCAATCGGGTCGAAACGGGCGACATAGCCCGCGAGGAAACGCACCTGTTCGGTCAGCGGGCGGCGAGGCGCTTCGCTGCCGCGGTGCTGCCGTTCGAAGCTGAAGCGACCGCGCCGCTCCGGGAAGTACGTCCCCATGCCGCCGATCACCGCCGCTTTGAGGCGGTCCCGGTGGTTCAGCATCAGGTCCATCGTGACCATGCCGCCCATCGAATAGCCGATGACCCCGGCCTGCTCGATGCCTTCGGCGTCCATGACGGCGAGCACGTCGTTCGACATCGCAGCGATCGAGTACATGCTCGAGGAGTACGGCTTCTGGCTGCGGCCGTG
>JBDHWA010000190.1:0-4979 GCA_039809945.1 Dehalococcoidia bacterium
CGGGTGATGGTTTCGGCCATCTCGGTGCGGCAGCCGGCCGGGGTGCTCCACGGCGCCTGGGCGTAGAGCGTGCAGCGCCCTTCTTGCTCGCGGGCGACGGCGTAGATGGCCCAGGTCCCATTTTCACCGGTGACATCGGTGCGGATGACGTCGTCGTCGAGGGTCTCGTACCAGTCCAGGCCGGCCTCTTCGAAGCCCGCCTGGGCGATGGCCAGGATGGAGAGCCGCAGGCCGGCGCTGCGAGAGGCGTGGAGTGTGCTGTAGCCCTCGCGGAGGCTGCCCCCTTCTGCGTCCCGCAGCACCTCCTTGGTCACCGAAAGGGCGCACCAGCTTTCGGTCGCCCGCAGCGGCGAGCCACCCGGGAGCCTCGCGAAGGCCGGCCCAATCGTGAGGATATCCTCGCCGAGCACGGTGACCTGGGGCAGCAGGCTGCCATCCAGGCGGGCTTCCACCTGGACGTCGCCGTCGGCGACAAACCCGGCTGCAAGCGGCCCCCTGTTCTCCGGCGAAAGCTGGAAGAGCGACTCCCGCAACAACCGCGCGTAGTCGCCGGGGCTGACGGTGAACGTGAACCGGGCTTCGGTCAGGACGCCATCGGTCCTGTCGAGCGCGAGGTCCACCGCCGCCACTTCGACCGGCCGGCCGTTCGGCGCTTCCATCTCCATCGTTGTTTCGAGGGCGAAGTGGCTGGTGGACGTGCTCACGAGTTCCCCGCGGCGAAGGTTAATCGACGGACCACTCGCCGCCGTCGTAGACCACGCGAATGAGGCGCTGGCCCTGCTTTACCTTCATTTCGAAGACGCCCGCGTTCACGTTGATGTTCTTGATGTACTCGAGCTTGAACTCGAAGACCCACTTCTTCTCGAAGAAGTCGTAGAGGCCCTGGACCGAGAGCTTGAGGTCCACCGGCGCGGAGAATCCCGGCGGCGGCTGACCGCTTTCGAACTTCGGGACGAACGCTTCCTTCGGCACCTGTGCGATCTGGGTAATCGCCGTCGCGCCGTTCTCACAGCCGCCGATGATCTCGCCGACGTTCTGGCTGGCCGTGTTCTTGTCGGTCGAAGCGCCGGTTGCGGCCGCCCGAATCCCCCGGGCCACGCTGGCGCCAATTGCGGTCGCGTAGCCGCCCAGGCCGCCGGCCACCAGCTGCTCCATCGGCAACGAGGCGGAGGCTTCGAGCCCGACCTTCACCGCCTGGAGGCGAGCGGCGCCCTTGTTCCGCATCTGCGTCGACCAGTCGATGCCCACCTTCAGCGCGCCGGCGAACGGCCCGCCCGTCGCCGAGAAGCCGAACTCGAGGTGGTGCATGCTTTCGCCGAGGTGGTGCTGAGCGCCGCGCAGCGCAGGCGCCTTCATCGCTTTGCCGAGCTCTTCGCCGTGCCGCGCCTTCAGCCCCTTCACGGACTCGTAGTCGTACTTCTGGCCCGTCGAGTACTGGGCGCCACCTTCCGCATCGACAACCCCGCCGATGCCGCCCTTCGCCTTGGCCCCGGCGAAGCCGCCGGTCTCCACATAGGCGCCGGCCGTGTCCGAATCGCCCGGCGTGAAGGTCGACTTATCTTTGAAGTTCTCCTTCTCCACCTTGGCAGCCCACTTCTCGGAGCGGTTCCAACCGACGGCCGTGGCCGAGCCGCCCCAGATGAAGTTGGCCATCTCGCGGGGGAGGACGCTCGATTCGCGGAAGCGGCGATAGACGCCGTAGGAGATGAGTTCGAGGGCCTGTTCGGGCGTGCCGCCCTGGGCTTCGAGGTACATGCCGAGTTCGCCGCCGATTTCGGCGACGTTGCCGATCTTCGCCCCGCCGACAACGGCGAGTTCGAAGCGCATCTTCATCGCCTTCTTCTTCAGGCGTTCGACGGAAGCCTTGATGCGGAAGCCAAGGTAGCCGGTCCCCGACGGGTCGACCGGGACTTTGACGGCGATTTCGATCTCGCCGGTGTCACCGCTCGCCGGGGCTGCAGCCGAGAACACGGGGCCAAGCTTCGTGAGGATGGAGGAGAAGTTGCCCTCCATCTGCGTCTTGAACTGGTTCTCGGTGCGGGTGACCGGCTCTTCCTTCTGACCCATGAACTCGCGGCTCTTCTCGCGGAAGCCAGTGAGCTCCGCCGCTTCCTTGCGCGCATCGGCCTGGAGTTTGACGAGGCCCGGGATGCGCTTGGTGCTGCGCGATTTGTCGCCTTCGTGTGTGGAAAACCAGATGTCGATGTCTTCGACGATCTCGTGGAGGATGTTGATCGCCCGGTCCTGCTTCGAGCCGGGGATCAGTTGCCCGCCCGTCTTCTTGATCTCGTCGTATTCGCCGAGCAGCGTGTCGAGCTGCTGCATCGTCTTGCCGCGACCAGAGAGGAAGCCGGCGTAGGTCTTCTCCTTGAACTCGGAGCGGCTCCACAGGCGCTGGATCGGCGTGGCCTGCCGCGGCGGCGCAGGGTTCACCCGGGTGATGGCGGCCTGGACGGCGCGGTTCCCGGCAAGGCGCTGGATATCCACCAGCCCGGCAGCCTCGGGCGGGGCGGTCACGCCACGCTGTGGGGCGCCCTGGGGCGCTTTTGCCGGGTGTTTCACGGGACTGTGGCCTGGTTTTTGCCTGGTCTTCGGTGCGAACGAGTGGCGCGGCATCGCCGGGTAGCTTACCCGTGCCCGCCGTCGCCCGGAAGGGGTCCTACACAATTCTCCCGAAGAGGTCGTACTCCTCGGAAGACTCGATACGGACGCGCACGCGCTGCCCCGCTTCCGCGGTACCGAAAGCGAAGACCAGGCCGTCGACTTCGGGGGCCTCGCGGTAGGTGCGGCCGGCCACCACGGGGTCGCCGTCGTCGTCCTCTCCGGTCCCCTCGACGAGGAGGTCGAGTTCACGGCCGACGAAACGGCGGGCCTGCTTCGCCGCGATCCTGCGCTGCTGGCGCATGAAGCGGTCGCGGCGTTCGTGCTTCACCTCGTCGGGGACCTGGTCAGCCATCTCGAAGGCGCCGGTCCACTGCTGCAGCGAATAGGTGAAGCAGCCTGCGTGGTCGAAGTGGATGGCTTTGCCGAACTGGAGGAGTTCGTTGAACTCGGCTTCGGTCTCGCCGGGGAACCCTGCGATGAACGAGGTGCGCAGGACGATGTCCGGCATGGCCGCGCGCAGGTCACGGATGAAGGTGTGGACCTTTTCGAGGTTGCTCGGGCGCTTCATCCGGCGGAGGACCGCTTCGCTGCCGTGCTGGAGCGGCACGTCAAGGTAGTGGACCACGTTTGGCAGGGAGGCCATGGTCTCGATGAGGTTCGGCGAAACGCGACTGGGGTAGGCGTACATCAGCCGCAGCCACGTATCGGGGACCGCCTCCGAAAGCATTTCGAGAAGTCCGGGGAGGCCGCTTGCGACCGGCATCCCGAGGTCTTCGCCCCAGGCCGTGGTGTCCTGGCCGACAAGCACGAGTTCCTTCGCGCCGGCTGCAACGAGCCGCTGCGCTTCTTTCACCAGCCAGCCGGCCGGGGCAGAGCGCAGGCCGCCCTTGATCTTCGGGATGACGCAGAAGGCGCAGGGCGCATCGCACCCGTCGGAGATCTTCAGGTAGGCGGACGGCCCGGAGACTTTGACGTTGCTCTCCGGGATATCATGGATGGCATCGACGTCGACGCTCAGGAGGCGGGCGACGTCCTGCCACTGGCCCACGCCGAAAATGTGGTCCACCTCCGGGTGCTCTTCCTTCACCTGGCGGCCGTACAACTGGGTCATGCACCCGGCGACGATGAGGACCTGACCGTCGCGCTTGGCAGCGGCCAGCTGCTCGACGGTCTCCATCGATTGTTCCTGGCTCTGCTCGATGAAGCCGCAGGTATTGACGATGATCGCGTCGGCATCGCCCGGCTGGATCACGGGGAGCAGTTCACCGCCGGTAAGGAGGCGTTCGAGATGCTCGCTATCGACGTCGTTCTTCGGGCAACCCAGCGTGACGAGGTGGTAAGTGCGAGGGACTGCCATTACTGCCCCTCACTGATCACAATCTGGACCGTGCCGCCTGCGGCGAGGGCTGCCCCGGCGGCGGGTTGCTGGTCGGCGATGATGCCCTTTTCGAACCCGGGCGCCTTGGCGCGCAGTTCGCTCACTTTGTAGCCGGCTTCGGCGAGGGCCTGTTTCGCGGTCGCCTCGGGCAGCCCGACGAGCGTCGGCACCTGGCCGGGCGTGATCTTCACGCCGGAGGGCGCCGAGGCAGAGGAGGCGGCTGCAGCGCTCGCACTGGCTGCCGGCTTCGTCGGGTCCGGGGACGTGCCTGGCGGAGCATCGCCGCCGCCGAGGTTGGAGATCAGCAGGGCCAGCAGCACCGCGCCAACCACCACGCCGATTGCGACGACAGCCACGACGAGCGAGCGCGTCTGCGCTGCGGGGTCTGTCTTTAGCCTGCGTGCGGGGTTCGGCACACCGATATCCACGCCGATGACGGGCTCCCAGCCGGGATCCCGAGGTTCTTCAGCGCGGGGAACCGGCCGCGGGAATGGCCGTGGAGCGGCCACAGGCTTTGGCGGCGGCTGGCGGCCAGCCGGTTTCTCCGGGAGCGGTTCGCGGGCGACTGGCTGCTCGGAGCGCCAGGTGGGCCGGGAGAGCGACTGCCCGCTCACCGGGTTATCGGGCGTGGCCCGCGCCGCCGGCGAGGCCGCATCGGCTACGCGCTGGTACTCCGGGTCCTCTTCGCGCGGGAACATCGCCAGCGCTTCGCTGGGGTCGATGCCAAGGTACTGGGAGTAGCTGCGAAGAAAGCCGCGGGCATACACCGGCGCCGGGATGACCTCGAACTGCTCGGATTCGAGCGCCTGGAGGTACCGGCGGGAGATGCGTGTATCGCGTTCAGCGTCTTCGAGCGTCAGGCCGCGAGCTTCGCGCGCCCGCGTCAGGAGACTCCCCAGTTCACCCATGTATCAGTCCTAAAGGGTACCCGTGAACGTACCAGAACGCCCGGCTAGGCGGTAGAACGGCGGAATGCGCCCGAACGTGTGGCGTCATG
>JBDHWA010000191.1:0-4974 GCA_039809945.1 Dehalococcoidia bacterium
CAGGCCTACCGCGACAACATCGAACACAACAGCCCCGACGACAACTACACGGGCCTGATTTCGGCCGAGCAGAACACGGAGATCTCGCTGGTCGAACTGCTCGCCCTCGTGAGGATGAAACGGTACGACAGCCACTCCTTCCTCATCGCCTGGCCCCAGCTCGCGAAGAAGCTGCAGGGCATGCCCGAATCGGCCATCCCCGAGATTCGTCTCATGGTCCGCAACATCTGGGAGAACTACTACGAACTCGGCGAGAAGCTGAACATCCCGTTCCATCTCGGTGTGCTGCTCGCGGCGATCGGCGACTACCCGGAGTCGATAGCCTTCTTCGAACGGTCGCTGGCGCGGAGCCCGGGCCACCCGACGACGCTCTTCAACCTCGCGAACAGCCTGCTCCACACAGGCCAGCCCGAACGCGCCCTGGCCCTGCTCGCCGAACTACCGGCGGACCGGCAGGATGCTCCCGAGGTAGCCGCGCTGCGGAGTCGCCTGGCCGGCGCGTGATTCGTGGTCCCCGGCGCAGAGACTGAGAGCGGGAGCGATGGTAGGCTTTTCAACGCGTAAGCCACACGCCCGGCCCGTCGGCCGGGTTCTTTGCGCCCTCCAATCCACGTGCCCGGGCCATAGTCGCCCGGCCCCCGGGAGAACCGCTCCATGCCGGAACAATTGACCGCCGAACAGAAACTTGCCCAGCTCGTCGAGCTGAAGAACAAGGTGATGGAAGGCGGCGGCCCGAAAGGAATCGAGCGCCAGCACGCCCGTGGCAAGCTGACCGCCCGCGAGCGCATCGACCTCCTCCTTGACCCGGGCAGCTTCGAAGAACTCGACGCCCTTATGCGCGCACGCAGCATCGACAACTCCACCGGCGAAGCCGTGGTGACCGGCTGGGGCAAGGTGGATGGCCGCCCGGTCTACGTCTACGCCTACGACTTCACCCTCGTCGGCGGCTCCCTGAGCGAGGCTGTGGCCGAGAAGATCCTCAAGGTCATGGACCTTTCGATGACCACCGGCGCCCCGATCATCGGCATCATCGACTCCGGCGGCGCCCGCATCCAGGACGGCCCGGAAGCCCTCCGCGGCTTCGGCGAAATCTTCGCGATGAACACCCTCGCCAGCGGCGTCGTGCCCCAGATCAGCATCATCATGGGGCCTTCCGCCGGCGGCGGCGCCTACAGCCCGGCCCTGACCGACTTCATCTTCATGACCGAAGGCTCTGGCCAGATGTACATCACCGGCCCTGACGTCATCCGCGCGGTCACCGGCGAAGAAGTAACCCACGACGAACTCGGCGGAGCGCTCGCGCACGCTTCCCGTTCGGGCGTGGCCCACTTCGCCGTCGACGGTGAAGAAGCGACGATGCAGGAGGTCCGCCGCCTGCTCTCCTTCCTCCCGTCGAACAACGCCGAAGACCCGCCTGTGATCGGTTCGAGCGATGACCCGAACCGCGCCGACGAAGACCTCCTGACCATCGTCCCGGCCGAACCAAACCGCCCCTACGACGTCCGCGAAGTGATTGACCGGCTCGTCGACGACGGCGACTTCATGGAAGTGCACGAACTATTCGCCACGAACATGGTGGTCGGCTTCGGGCGGATGGCTGGCCGGGTCGTCGGCTTTGTCGCCAACCAGCCTGCCCAGCTGGCCGGCTCGCTCGATATCAACGCGAGCCGCAAAGCCAGCCGCTTCGTCCGCTTCTGCGACTGCTTCAACATCCCGCTGGTGACGCTGGTCGATACTCCCGGCTTCCTCCCGGGTCTCAGCCAGGAGTACGGCGGAATCATCACCCACGGCGCCAAGCTGCTTTACGCCTACAGCGAAGCCACTGTGCCGAAGATCTCGGTCATCCTCCGCAAGAGCTATGGCGGCGCGCACCTTGTGATGTCCTCGAAGCACCTGCGCGGCGACATGAACTTCGCCTGGCCGACCGCCGAGATCGCCGTCGCCGGCCCGGACGCCGCCGCGAACGTGGTCTACCGCGAGGAGATCGCGAACGCGGAGAACCCGGAAGCGCGCCGCAAGGAGCTCATCGAAGAGTACCGGGCCAAGTTCGCGAATCCGTACATCCCTGCCGGGCGTGGCTTCCTCGACGATGTGCTTGACCCGCGCCAGACACGCGCCCGGGTCATCCGCGCCCTCGAAATGCTCGAGAACAAGGCGGACCGCAACCCGCCGAAGAAGCACGGCAACATCCCGCTCTGACGCGCCGAAACTGGCAGCAGTTCCACGGAACAACAAAGAGGCCCGCTTGTGAGAGCGGGCCTCTTTCATTCGCGAGTTCGCCGAAGCTCAGTCGGCTACGAGCACCAGGGTGCCGGTGGTCGAAAGGCTGCCGCCGGTGCCGTTGACGATGCAGGAGCGCGCCTTCGTCTGCTTGCCGGGCAGGCCGCTGAAGCCGCCGTCCTCCGCCGTGCCCGAGAGCTGCCGGTAGGCCTCGATGAGCAGTTGCATGCCGTACATGCCGCTGTGGTTGAACGAGAGGCCGCCGCCGTTTGTGTTCATCGGGAAGCTGCCGCCCGGCGCCGCCTTGCCGCTCTTCCAGAGCATGAAGCCCTCGCCGCGCGGGGCCAGCCCGAGCATCTCAGCCGTGATACCCGCGGTGACCGTGAACGAGTCGTAGATCATGGCCATTTCCATGTCTTCCGGACCCATTCCCGCCATCTTGTAGGCAGCTGCGCTCGAAGCCGCGGCAGAGGTCGCCGTGAAGTCGCCCATCTCGAGCATGTTCGAGTGGCTCATGCTTTCGCCGGCACCGGCAATCCACACGGGCTTCGTCTTCACGCTCTTCGCAATCTCCGGGCTGACCACGAGGACCGCGCCGCCGTGGTCGGTCACGAGGCAGCAGTGAAGCAACGTGAGCGGCCAGGACACGAGCCGGGCGTTATTCACATCGTCGACCGTGATCGGGCCGCCGGCCGGGTTCGTTTCCTTCGAGAACATTACCGCCCGGGGGTTCAACGTGGCCCACTGGCGCGTGACGACGGCAATGTGCGCGAAGTCTTCCGGCGTGCTGCCGTAGCGGTGGTTGTGCCGCGTCATCGCGTGGGAGTAGTTCGACGGCGCGCCGGAGACGCCGTACGGGTTGCTGAACTGGCTGCCCGGGTCCCAACCGTCCATCCCGCGTGCGCGGCCGGTGCCGTTGCCCCGGGTGGCCCGCGACGACCAGCCGTTTTCGCCGTGGGTGACGAGCGCGACGTTGACGATGCCCGCGTGGATGGCGGCGAGGGCATGGTGCACGTGCATTTCGAACGAGCAGCCGCCCACCGACGTGGTGTCGATGTAGGCAGGGTGCAGCCCGAGATGCTCGGCGATGGCCGACGAGAACCCGGCGCTAAAGATGCCGTCGATCATGCTGATCGGGATGCCGGTCTGCTTCGAAACGTTCTTGATCGCCGACATGTGCAGCTGCATCGCTGTCTTCGGCGTCTCCGGATAGCCGATCCAGTCGGCTTCAGCGGCGCCGACGATGGCGGCCGCGCGAGAAAGTGCTCCTGGCATGGTGACTCCTTAGACCACGCGCCAGAACGGGATGTGGACATCCTCGCTGGCTGCTTCGAACTCGACCTTGACCTTGCTCCCGATCTTGATGCTCTCGGGCTTCAGCGGGTCGACGCCGCGAAGGACCGTGAACATCCGGTCGCCCTCGGCGAGGTCGATGTACGCGGTGACGAAGGGGGTCTCTTCAGCCCAGCCGCCGAAGGCACGGTGCTGTACCGCGAAGGTGTGGATGTAGCCGATGCCGGAACCTTCGATCCACTCGATTTCGGTGGCGTGGCAGAAGGGGCAGATGAACCGGGGGTACCAGTGCACCCGATTGCAGCTGGTGCAGCGGGGAAGGACGAACCGGTCCTCCTTTGCTGCATCCCAGAAGGGCTTTGTCAGGGGGTCGCCCATCTCCGGGATGGGCTTGGTATACGCCATGCTTCGCCTGCTTTCGGCACAGGAACCCCGGCCGCGGCCGTCTCACCACGACAGGGCGCTGTGCGGGGGATTGTGCGGGGAACGCTACGCGCCATCGGGGAAAGGGGAAAGAGTCTGTGTCCCCGCGGCGTCAGGCCGGGCCCTTAATCTCCCAGAACGTCTCGCGCACCTCGGGCAGCACTTCGGCGAACCGCGCATCAATCCGCGCGAGCAGGTCCTCCGCAGCCGGCAGCGAAAGCGTTTGCGCGATCTCGATTTCGCCCGAAACCAGCACGCTGTGCGGTCCGATTTGCATGGTTAGGATGCGAACGGCCCGCCGGAACTCAGGGAACTCGGCGAGGGTTGCATCAATTCGCGCGCGGGTTTCCTCGCTCGCGGAAGCGCCGATGAGCAGGCGGCGAGCCTGCAGTCCGAGAATCAGCGCCACGATCGTCAGGACGATCCCGATGCCAAGCGACGCGACACCGTCCCACACCTCGCTTCCGGTGATCTCTGACAGTGCGAGGCCGCCGGCCGCCAGTACGAGGCCCGTCAGCGCCGCGCCGTCTTCGTAGAACACGGTCTTGGTCGTCAGGTCGGGCGAATGGCGCACGTAGCGGAAGACGCTCCAGCCGAGCTTCCTCGCGCTGCTGAAGAGCGCCCGGATGGCGACCGCGAAGGACGCGGTTTCGAACACGAACGCCATCCCCAGCACGCCAAACGCGATGATGAGTTCTCGATGCGACCGCTCGTGCGCGTCTTCCTGCAGGAGCGTCCGCGCGCCTTCGAAAATCGAAAACGCGGCGCCGGCGACAAAGATGAAAATCGCCGCGAGGAACGACCAGAAGAACGCCTCTTTCCCGTAGCCGTACGGGTGCGTCTCATCCGCTTCGCCATCCGAGAGGTTGATGCCGACGAGCAGGAACACCTGGTTCACGGTGTCGGCGACAGAGTGGCCGGCCTCGGCCAGCATCGCGGCACTGCCGGTCAGCACCCCCGCGACGAGCTTCCCCGCGGCGATGGCGAAGTTCGCGCCCATCGCGGCAATGACGGCGCCCCTGGACTCCTCGGTCACGC
>JBDHWA010000192.1:0-4972 GCA_039809945.1 Dehalococcoidia bacterium
TGGAGCCAGCCCGATGACCGCCACTGACACGTTGACCCCGGACGCCACCGACGAAGTCCTGGAGATGCTGGAGTCCGAAGCGATCTTCATCATGCGCGAGGTGGCCGCAGAGTTTGAGCGTCCCGCCATCCTCTTCTCGGGCGGGAAAGACTCGATCGTCCTCCTCCGAATCGCCGAGAAGGCGTTCTGGCCCGCGAAGATCCCGTTTCCCGTACTGCACGTGGACACGGGGCATAACTTCCCCGAGGTGCTCGCCTACCGGGACCGGCGAGCGGCCGAACTCGGTGCGCGCCTGGTCGTGGCTTCGGTCCAGGATGCGATCGACCGCGGGGAGCTCGTAGAGGAAACCGGCCCGCGAGCATCTCGCAACCGGCTCCAGACGCCCGTCCTGCTCGAAGCCATCGCCGAGCACAGGTTCGATGCGGCCATCGGCGGCGCCCGCCGCGATGAAGAGAAGGCCCGCGCGAAGGAGCGTGTGTTCTCCTTCCGGGACGAGTTCGGGCAGTGGGACCCGCGCAACCAGCGGCCAGAACTGTGGCAGCTGTACAACGGCATGCACGTGCGTGGCGAGCACATGCGCGTATTCCCGCTCTCCAACTGGACCGAACTCGACATCTGGCGGTACATCGAGCGCGAGCAACTCGAAATTCCCTCCATCTACTTCGCACACGAACGCGAGGTCTTCGAGCGGGACGGGATGTTGATGGCGGTCAGCGAATACCTCCCGTTGCTGCCGGGCGAAACATCACACCGCGAGTACGTGCGCTACCGCACGGTGGGTGACATGACCTGCACCGCCGCCGTGCGCTCACACGCCGCGGACATCCGGACCGTGGTGGCCGAGATCGCCGCGACTCGTATCACCGAACGCGGGCAAAGCCGGGCCGACGACCACGTTTCGGAGGCTGCGATGGAAGACCGCAAGCGGGAGGGGTACTTCTAGTGGACCTTCTCCGCATTGTCACAGCCGGCTCCGTAGACGATGGCAAGAGCACGCTGATCGGCCGCCTGCTCTACGACTCGAAACAGGTTTTTGATGACACGCTGGCCAGCCTGGAGCGCGCGAGCACGGCCCAGGGCCTCGGCGAGGTCAACCTCGCCCTCCTGACGGATGGCCTGCGGGCCGAGCGAGAGCAGGGAATCACTATCGACGTCGCCTACCGCTACTTCGCGACCCCGAGGCGGAAGTTTATCGTCGCCGACTGCCCCGGGCATGTGCAGTACACGCGGAACATGGTCACTGGCGCTTCAACTGCGCGCCTTGCCCTCATCCTCGTGGATGCTCGCAAAGGCATCGTCGAGCAGACACGGCGGCACACAGCGATCGTGAACCTCCTGGGGATCCGCAACCTCGTTCTCTGTGTGAACAAGATGGACCTTGTCGAGTGGTCAGAAGACGTCTTCCGGAGCATCGAGGCGGAGTACCAGGCGGTGGCCGCCACGCTGGGGGTGCCTGACGTGACTGCTATCCCGATGGCAGCGGTCTCGGGCGCCAACGTTGTCGAGCCGGCAGCGCAGACACCCTGGTTTAAGGGGCTCCCGCTGCTCGAGTTCCTCGAAACGGTGCAGCCGCAGGAACCCGCGGAGCATGGTGCATTCAGGTTCCCGGTGCAGCACGTCATTAGGCCGCAAACGCCGGAGCACCCTGACTACCGCGGGTACGCGGGTACGGTTTCCGCTGGAACCGCCGAAGTTGGCGCGGAAGTGGTCGTCCTGCCGCAGGGGATAGCGTCGCGAATCGAAGGTATCGACCGCTTCGGGGAGTCTCATGGAAGCGCAGGTCAGGGCGAGGCCGTCGCCATTCGGCTCGCCGATGACGTGGACATCAGCCGCGGCTCGATGCTGGTTGCCTCGGGCGGATGCCTGCCGGGAACAACCCGGTTCACCGCGGACATCTGCTGGATGTCGGATTCCAGTGTCCTTCGGCCGGGCAACCGGTACTGGATCAAACACACGACGCGGCGGGTGAAGTGCATCGTCGAATCGCTCGACAGCCTCTTCAACCTGCAGACGCTCGGCCACCTAGCAGGTCCGGACGGCGTCGGGCTGAATGACATCGCGCGGGTGACCATCAAGTCCACCGAGCCGCTATTCCTCGACCCGTACGAAACGTGCCGCGAGACCGGCAGCTTCATCCTCATTGATGCGGCCACGCGGCACACCGTGGCCGCCGGGATGGTCCGTGAACCGGTCGTCTCGACGGACACCGCCGTTGAGTTCTGAGGAGAGCGCGCTTCCCCGTGCCGCCGAACCTGCTGAGGAGTTGACGGACACCTCTCCCGAATTGCGGCGTGAGCTGCGGTTGCGGACGCCCGCACGGCTCCTCAGTGCGCCTGGCGGGCTCTTGCTTTTCGTCTTCGCGCTCCAGCTCATCAAGGCCGGGGCCCGGGCGGTGCTCCCCCTTCTCTCGGCTCTCGATGTTAGCGGTCCGGTGAACGCGCTTGGCTTTGGCTGGCTCGGCGCCTATCTCTCGCTCAGCGGCTCGCCGGTGGCGGCCATCGGAATCAGCCTTCTGGCCGGTGGCTCGCTCTCAGTGAACGAGGCCTTTGCGGTGGTTGGCGGCTCCCGGCTCGGGGCATCGTTCATCGTGCTCGCCGTTGGCTACGTCCTCTACCTCGGTGGCCGTCGCAATGCTGACGGGCTTTCGATCGGCGTCATCGCACTGTTGACCACGTTCACCACGCAAGGGCCGGCGATTGCCCTCGGGCTGCTTTCGCTTCACTACGGATGGCTTGATGGGGTGCAGTTCACCCCGCCCGATGGTGCGCTGGACGCCATCGGTCGGTTCTACGGTCCGCCGGTTGATGTGATCGACTCGATACTCCCTGCGGCGCTCGTTTTCGCCTGTGGCGTCGGTGTGCTGCTAGTCAGCTTCGCCCTGTTCGACCGGGCGCTCCCGCGGCTGGAAGCCGGATCACCGGGGTTCGAGCGCGCAGTCTCCCGGCTCGATGGGAAATGGCTCATGTTCGTCGCCGGGTGCGCTGTAACGGCGATGACGCTCAGCGTCTCAATCTCGCTGACACTGCTCGTGCCGCTTTCGCTCAAGGGGTATCTCCGTCGCCAGCAGGTCATCCCGTACGTCATGGGAGCGAACATCACGACCTTCGTGGACACCCTGGCCGGCGCCCTCGCGCTCGGCGGGGCAGCTGCGTTCACCGTCGTGCTGACCGAGATGCTGGCCGTGACGGCAATTTCCGCGGCCATCCTCTTCGTGGCCTACGACAGTTATGCGCGCGCCATCCTCGGCCTCGCTTCGAAGGTCACACACAACCGCCGGACGTTCTCCGTGTTCCTTGGGGCCATTGTGGCGGTCCCGGCTGTCCTGCTCCTGCTCTGATCGCGGTCGGAACTACTGGTGCAAAGTCTCGTCGGGAGAGTCGGCGACGATGCCGGCCGCGTAGAGTTCGGCGATCTCTGACTCCGGCAACTGCAGGAGTTCCCTGAGGACATAGCCGTTGTGTTGCCCGAACCCCGGCGCGGGCATGCGAATGTGACCCGGCGTTCGTGAGAGCTTCCACGGGGGTGTTTCCATCTCCCACGTCCCCGCATCAGGGTGCGTGTGGGGTGTCCACGCCCCGCGGCTGCGAAGGTGCGGGTCTGACATCAGTTCCGGAATGGTGAGGACCGCCCCGGCGGGAACTCCCGCCCGCTGGAGGATGTGCATCGCCTCGTAATGGCCGCGAGCCGCGGTCCAGGCGCCGATCACAGCATCGAGCGCGTCCTCGTTCGCCTTCCGGGCTGTGTTGGTTGCGAAGCGGGCGTCCGCGGCGAGGCCGGGCTGGCCGATGGCCTTGCAGAGCGCCTGGAATTGTTCCTCAGTCTCGCAGGCAATAGTCAGCCAGCGGTCTTCCCCCGCGCTGGGGTAGCGATTATGCGGCGCATGAATCGCATGGCGGTTGCCGATCGGCGGCCGGGTGATGCCGTTCATGCTGTAGTCCACGATGTGCTCGCCGGCGAACATCATCAGGTTCTCGCGCTGGGCGAGTTCCAGGTAAAGCCCCTCGCCGGTCCGTGCGCGCTGGCGAAGCGCTGTCGCGACGGCCCCGACCAGCGCCGTGCCGGCCATCGGATCACCATAGCTGAAGCCGGTCTTCATCGGCTCGTCGTTCTCGTAGCCGGAAAGCGACACAATCCCCGAAAGCTGCTCGACGTTCGAGCCGTAAGCCACGTAGTCCTTCTCCGGGCCGGTCTTCCCGTGGCCAGGCATGGAGACGTAGATGAGTTGCGGGTTGGCCTCGTGGACGGCTCCGTACCCGAGGCCGAGGTTGTCCATCACGTCGCTGCGGAAGTTCTCGACGAGGACGTCGCTCAGGCTGCACAGCTTGAGCAGCGTGCGGCGGCCGAGTTCGCCGGAGAGGTCGAGCGCGAATGCGTACTTGTCCCGGTTATTGTGGTTGAAGTAGGCCGAGCGGTTGTACCAGTGATGTTCACTGCGAGGGATGAGCCCGAGTGAACGCAGGAGGTCCCACTGCCTCGGTGCTTCGACCTTGATGACTTCGGCACCGTAGTCGCCGAGCATGCGTGTGCCGAACGGCCCGGCCCAGACCATCGTCAGGTCGACAACGCGCACGCCAGCCAGCGGCATCGCCATCTATGACGACCTCAGGCGGGCGAGGCTGGCAGGCCCCTCCCAGGTAGAGCCATTGTCCAGGAGCACGGAGAGCACCGTCCCGGTCTCTTCCACCGTGCCGGGTAGTTCGGCGCCCCTGCGGGGATACGATTGGCTCGAGGGTACGGTAACGAGCGCACCTGCCGGAAAGTCTGCGGAGGCGGCGATCTCCAGCGTCTCGATGCGGCGTCCGACGGCGCGAGTGAGCGCCTGGAGAAGGCCGAAGTCCTGGATGGTTCGAAGCGTCTTGAGCGCTTCGGCCGCCGTTGCTGACTGCTTCGCGCCACGGAGTTCCGCAGGCGGCGGGATGCCTTCTTCGGTTCCCCGTTTCAACATCGCGGTGACCAGCTTCTTGATGCGTGG
>JBDHWA010000193.1:0-4963 GCA_039809945.1 Dehalococcoidia bacterium
ACCGCCGCCTTGCTCGACGAGTACGCGTAGGTCTCCATCGCCGGCGCCTGGATGCCGTCGATCGAACCGATGTTGATGACGCGCGCCGGGTCTTCCTGCGTGGCCGCCGCTTCGAGCTGGGGCAGGAGGAAGCGGGTGAGGTGGAAGATGCCCTTCACGTTCAGGTTCATCACCTTGTCGAACGCCTCGTCCGGGTAGTCGGCGATGGGCGCGCCCCAGGTGGCGCCGGCGTTGTTCACGAGGACCTGGAGCTTCGGCTCGCGCTTCGCGATTTCGTCGGCGAGGTAGCGGCAGCCCGCCTCTGTGCCGAGGTCTGCGGGGATGGAGATGCACTGGCCGGACTGCGAGAGTTCGGCGGCCACGGCGTCGCAGACGTCGGCCTTGCGCGAGGAGATGTAGGTCTTGGCGCCGGCCTCGACGAAGCCGCGGGCGATCATCAGGCCGATGCCGCGCGAACCCCCGGTGACGAGGGCGACTTTGCCGGAAATATCGAAGAGGCGGGACATTGGCGAACTCCTGGAGGCCCGTGTTGCGGGCAGACTGTTGTGCCGCGATTGTGGCCGATCCGGGGCATGCGCGCGAAGCCGCCGGCACGCGAAAAGGCGGCCCCGGTACGGCGCCGCCTCTCGTGATTCGGCCGGAACGGACTGGCGTCAGGCCGCCCGCACGCCGGTGAGCCGGGCCAGCTTCACGCTGTTGAACAGCGCGAGCCCCGCGTACCACTTCACTCGTACGCGGCTGGCGTCCTTCGTTTCGAGGTTGCCGACGCGGTCGACGGTGAGGCCGCCGGGAGCGGTCAGCCCGCTGAGCGCGCCCTCGCCGAACTGCATCGCGTAGATAGTGCTGCAGTCGTTGCTTGTGCCGACGGTTTTCGCATCGCTGATGTAGTCGCAGATGCCGATCGGCACGCCGTCGTAGTACTGGACCATGTGGCCGAACTGGTCGCGGTCCGCTTCGAGGAAGCCGCCGCTGGCGCGGGCCAGTTCGTTCAGCGTGCGCCGGGTGCGGCGGCTCATCAGCAGCAACTCCGGCTTGCCGCCGCGCACCTTGTCGATCATCTCGTCGAGTTTCGCCAGCGTGAGGACGGCGCCGTTCGTGCCCATGCTGACCGACTGCCCGGCGGCGCAGAGCACGTCGATGCCGTCGAAGCTCAGCGGGTCGACGCCGTCGTCGCCGTTCACGAAGGTGTCATCGAAGAGCGCCTGGACGGCCTTCGCCTTGAGCTGGACGACCGCGGCTTCGAGGTCCTGGATGTTCGAACGGGTGGACTTGAGGAAGTTGTCGACGTCCGCGTCGCCGCCGAGGATCTTCAGCGTCGCGGTGGCCTGGGTGAAGGTCGGCGTGCTTTCGTCCCAGTCATCGCCGACGTCGTAGAAGCTGGCCGAGGGAGCGGCGTTTTCACGGTTGTAGGTCAGGCCGTTGCCGACGATTTCGACGAACGGCAGGCGCTGGAGGATGGGGCTTTCGAGCGCGATCGTCTCGATCACGCCGGTGAGCAGCGAGTCGTTGCTCAGTTTCGAAGCTTCGACGAGGGTCAGGGCCAAGTGGGCGCCTCCTTGTGGGTTGGCTCGATGGTTGCGAGCCGCGGGAGGAACCCGAAGGGCCGGTTGGCACGAACGCAGAAGGTTATCCGGCCGGCTCGGCAGCCTGTGCCTCGGTGGCCGCTGCCGGGGCTGAACCCTGCGCGAACCAGAGCCACGCGAACCCGGCGAGCCCCGCGACCGTGGACGCCGCGAGGATGCCCAGCTTCGCCTCGTCCACCATGCGGGCGTCATCGAAGGCGAGGTTCGTGATGAAGAGCGAGACGGTGAAGCCGATGCCTGCGACCAGCCCCGCGCCGAGCATCTGCCTGTAGCCCAGGCCCCTGGGCAGGTCGGCGAGGCCGAGCCGCACGGCAAGGAAGCAGGCGAGGAGGATGCCCACGGGTTTGCCGAGGGCCAGACCGGTCGCCACGCCAAGGCTCACCGGGCTGGCCAGCGAATCGGACACGAGCGAGGACGAAATGGCCACGCCTGCATTCATGAATGCGAACACCGGCACGATGAGGTAGCTGACCCACGGGTGGAGCATCCGTTCGAGGCGGTCCAGCGGGGATTCGCTGCCCCGGCTCAGGGCCTCGAACTCGCCGAGGAGTTGCTGGGCGCGGTCACCGTCGCCAGCGGCAAGCGCCTGCCGGTAGCTGGCGAGGAGGTCAACGGCGCTGGCTTCGAACGCTTCCCGGGCGAACTGCGGCCGCGCCGGCGTGAGCGCCGCAAGGATCACGCCGGCCAGCGTGGCATGGATGCCGCTCTTGTAGACGGCCATCCAGAGCGCCACGCCGAGGACAACGTAGACGTCGGTGCTCTGAACCCCTGCGCGCTTGAGGGCAACGATGGCGGCGAGGACGACGGCCGCCCACGCCACGGCTTCGAGCGAGATGCTGCCGCTGTAGAACACGGCGATGACGAGGATCGCGCCGAGGTCATCGACGATGGCGAGGGCGAGGAGGAACACCTTGAGCGAGACGGGCACGCGCCTGCCGAGGAGGGCGAGGACGCCCATCGCAAAGGCGATGTCGGTCGCCATCGGGATGCCCCAGCCGTGGGCGCTGTCGCTCCCCAGGTTCCAGCCGGCGTAGATGAGCGCGGGCACGGCCATGCCGCCAAGGGCCGCGGCGACGGGGAGGGCAGCCTTGCGCCGCCCGGCCAGTTCGCCGGTCAGCAGTTCGCGCTTGATTTCGAGCCCGACGACGAAGAAGAAGACCGTCATCAGGCCGTCGTTCACGAGGTGGCCGAGGCTGTCATCGATCGTGAATGCGCCGAAGTCGGCCTGCAGGCGGGCGTGGACCAGGTCGGCGTAACGCCCGTCCCACGCCGAGTTCGCCCAGGCGAGGGCGATCAGCGTAGCCGCAAGCAGGAACACGCCGCCCGAGGCCTCGGTGTTGACGAACTCGCTGATCGGCTGGATGAAGCGCTCGCGGACGAAGCGCGGGCCGGGCCGCCAGAGCCGGGAAAGCGTCTCCATTCCGCCCATTCAAACACACCTGCGGGTGTCTTCGCGCCCGGTACCCGCCGGGCAACGAAAAGGGCGCCCGCTGGGCGCCCTCTCCAAGCTTGCCGGGTGGCTGGCGTTACAGCCGTTCGATGATGGTGGCCGTGCCCATGCCGCCGCCGGTGCACATCGCGATGAGCGCCGTCGACTGGTTGCGCCGCTCGAGTTCGTCGAGCGCGGTCTGGATGAGCATACCGCCGGTCGCACCGATGGGGTGGCCGAGGGCGATGGCGCCGCCGTTCACGTTCAGCTTCTCGTTGCCGAGGTCCATCTCGCGCTGCCACTTGAGGACGACCGACGCGAAGGCTTCGTTGATCTCGAAGAGGTCGATGTTCTCCTTGCGCATGCCGGCCTTCTTCAGCACCAGCTGTGTGGCCGGGGCGGGGGCGGTCAGCATGATCACGGGCTCGCTGCCGGCTGTCGCGGTCATGACGATACGGCCGCGCGGCTTCAGGCCGCGGGACTTCGCGTACTCCGGTGATGCGAGCAGGAGCGCGCTCGCGCCATCGACCACGCCGGAGGAGTTGCCCGCGTGGTGGACGTGATTGACCTCGCTGATCTGCGGGTACACGGCCTTGCAGATCTCGTCGAAGCTCCGGGTGTCGTTCGGCGGGTTCATGGCGCCCATCTTCGCGAACGAAGGGTTGAGGCCCGCCAGGCTCTCCATCGTGGTGCCTGCGCGGGGGTATTCGTCGTGGTCGAGGGCGAGCGTGCCGTCATCGTTGTAAATCGGGACGACGCTGCGCTTGAAGTGGCCCGCATCGATGGCGGCGGCAGCACGGCGCTGGCTTTCGACGCCGAGGCGGTCGCAGTCTTCGCGGCTGAAGCCCTCAATCGTCGCGATGAGGTCGGCCGAAATACCCTGGGGGACCAGCGGGTACTGGGCGTAGAGGTGGGCGTTGTTCGCCGTGAAGCCGTCGACGCTGAGCGGCGCCGTGCGCGACATCGATTCGACGCCGCCCGCGACAACGAGGTCCTGCTGTCCGGACATCACGCTCATCGCCGCCGCGTTGACGGCCTGCTGGGCCGAACCGCAGAAGCGGTGGAGGGTGACGCCGGGGACGCTCACCGGCCAGCCGGCATCGAGCGTGGCCATGCGGGCGATGTCCATCGCATGGTCGCCCACGCCGGAACCGTTGCCCATGATGACGTCTTCGACGTCTGCGGGGTCGAACCCGGCGCGTTCCTGCAGGGCGTTGAGGACCTGCGCAAGGATGCGCTGGGGGTGGATGTGGGTCATGCTGCCGACGCCCTGCTTGCCGCCTCCGCGGGGCGAGCGGACGCCTTCGATAATCCAGGCTTCAGACACTGTGGCTCTCCGTAATCTGGGTGGTGTGGTCATGCGCAGCCCGTCGGCGGCGGCGCGTATGGCTCGGCCACATGGTAACGGGGAACGCTTGCTCGCGCCGGTGTTGTGGGGACGGAATGCCGGATGGTGGCCCAGGTCTACGGGATCGAAGGCAACAGGTCAGAGTACTTCGAGCTGGACGGGAGGCCGCCGAAGTAGTTCGCGTGGGTGATCTTGATGGTCTCCAGTGAATCGGAACCGATCAGGACAACCTCGATGCGCGGCCGACCCCAGTACTCGCGTTCCTTCTTGTCGTAAGCATCGACCGCCTTCTTCCAGTTGCGGCCAAACTCGATCGTCTCGATGAGCTTGTCGGCATCCCGGTCATAGACGAGGAGGTAGTGCTTGGTCATGAGTTTTCCTCTACTCCGCCGAAGGCGCGCCGCCGCCGCCACGCCCGCGCCGCCGCCTGCGCGAAGAACGCTGGCCTTCACCGGGCTGACCGGGCGGCGGGGTGGCGTCGCCCTGGGGGCGCTGCTCGCGTGGCGGTCGTGGCTCGCGCGGTGGCCGTGACTGTGCCGGGTCCGTCGCTTCGCCTCCGCTTCGCCGGAAGACGCGGCCCTCGCCGAGGTTCTGCGGTTCGCT
>JBDHWA010000194.1:0-4939 GCA_039809945.1 Dehalococcoidia bacterium
GAGGAGTTCGCGGTAGACGTACTCGTTGTGTTCGCCGAGGGCGACCGGGGGCTGGCGCACGGTCGCGGGCGTTTCCGAGAAGCGGAACATCGGCGTATTGAAGCGGAAGGGCCCGAGGCCGTCGAAGAGACGCTGCGGCTGGTAGAGACCGCGCGCCAGGACGTGGGGGTCGTCGAACGCGCGGGAGGATTCGAGCACGGGCCCGGCCGGGATCCCGGCAGACTGCAGGCGCTGGAAGAGTTCCATGTCGTCCCAGTCCTTCGTCCAGTCAGCGAGGATGCGGTCGAGTTCATCGTGGTGTTCGAACCGGCCATCGTTCCTGGCGAAGCGGGGCTCGTTCGCCGGGCCGCCAACAAGGCTCGCCAGCGCCTTCCACTGCTCATCATTGCAGACGCTCAGCGCGATCCAGCGGTCGCCGCATTCTTCGGCCGGACCTGCCGGACGGCAGGGATAGACGCCGGTTGGGGCGAATCCGTAGACCGAGCGGTTGCCGATGCGTTCGGGAACCTTGCCGGTGAGGGAGTAGGTCATGAAGGCCTGGGCAAGCATCGGCGAGGCGTTCTCCGCCTGGCCGATCTCGATCTTCTGGCCCTGGCCGGTGAGGTCGCGGTGGCGGAGGGCCATCATCACGGACAGTGCGGCCTGCGCCCCGGCGAGGTAGTCACCGGAGAAGATAGCGGTGTTCTCCGATGGGTCGGCATCTGCATAGCCGCGGAGGAGCGTGTGGCCCATCACGCTTTCGAGGTGCACGCCGAGGGCGCGGGCCTGGTTGTAGGGGCCGGTGGAACCGTAGGCCGGGATGCGCACCATGATGATCCGCGGGTTGTGTTTTCGCAGGAACTCGTAGGTGATGCCGAGGCCCTCCATCGTCTCGGTGGCGTTGTTCTCCACCACCACATCGGCCTGGGCCACCACGCGCCCGAAAATCTCGCGGCCCTCTTCGGTCCGGAGGTCCACGGTGAAGCTCTTCTTGTTGCGGAAGAGCTGGACAAACGTGGGGTTGTAGTTCCAGGGGCGCGGGCCCGGTTCGTTGTTCGGCAGGCCGCCTGCCGCCGGGGGCAGCCGGGACAGCATCTCCTTCGGCGGCCGGGCGAGACCGCCGCGAGTCATCGGCTGCATCACGTGGGCGTTCTCGGCCTTCAACACCTCGGCGCCAAGGTCGCCGAGGAGCAGTGTTGAAAACGGACCGGCCCAGACGACGCAGAGATCGATCACGCGCACCCCCGCGAGCGGAAGCGAAGCCGCGGGCGCCGCCTCCGGCAGGGGCTTCGCGGGCTGACCCGCGATGGCCTTGATCTCCTCGTGGTGCTGGTCGAGCAATGGCGCGGGCCGGCGCAGTTCCCACGGCGACTCGGGCATCGTCAGCGGGCGGCCGGGGAAGGTAACCTCGCCGAGTTCGGGGTGCTCAGCCGTGGCCCAGAAGCCGCGGCCGCGGAAGTGGCTGTCCTCGGCGATTTCGGCGACGTCGAACAGGGGGCCGCAGAGGACGCGCGCAGCCCGGGCGGCTTCCCAGATCTCGCGCTTCGTCCGTTCGCTCAGCCAGACGAAGAAGTTGCCCTCGAGTTCGGCGATGTTCTCCGGGTCCAGCAGCGCCGCGCGTGACATCCATTTCGGGTCGAGCAGCCACTCGGGGTTGCCCATCATCTCGGCGAAGCGGTCCATCCGGTTCGACGCGGCCGTGAACTCGACCCACCCGTCGGCGCAGGGGTAGACGCCGGAGAGCGCGGCACGCGCCGACCGCGGGTTACGGGTGGTCCTGCGCCCCGAGAACTCGTAGGCGATGGTGCCGACGTGCCGCCGGTCGGCGCCGAGGAAATGGCTGTCGGCGATGGAGAAGTCGACCCACTGGCCGATGCCCTGCTGCTGCCCGGCGCGCATCGCCGCCATGATGGCGACCGCGGCGGCCGAACCCGATTCGACCAGCGAAGCCGTGCCGTACATCGTGACCGGCTCCCGCTCCATGACGCCCATCGTGTACATCTCGCCCGCGTGCGCAAAGAGCGTCAGTTCAGTGCCCAGGTAGTCCCGGTAAGGGCTCTCCTGGCCGAAATTCGTGATCGAGATCAGCGGCAGGTGCGGCCGCCGCGCGTGGATGGCGTCCCAGCTGAACCCGAGCGAGGCCAACCAGCCCGGCCGGTGGCTGTCGACCACCGCGTCAGCCTGGTCGATAAGCTTCCAGAGCGTATCCCGGTCTGCCTCGGTGTGGAGGTCGAGGACGATGGAGCGCTTGTTCGTATTGAAGAAGAAGAAGGTGCCGCTTTTCTCCGGGTGCGGTTCGCCCTCCGGGAACGGGCCAAGGCGGCGGGCCGGGTCGCCACCGGGACGCTCGACCTTGATGACTTCGGCGCCGAAGTCTGCGAGCAGCTTGGTGGCGTAGGGGCCGGTGATGTACTCGGTGAGGTCGAGGATGGTCAGTCCGGCGAGTGGTCCGGGCATGCGGAGGCTCCAGCAGCGAAATGCCCGCCGGGCGGCCGCGCTCGTCCACCGGAGCGGTGGGGAATCCTAGCATGGACGAGGTGTGAGGTTTGGGGTGTGAGGTGTGAGGTGTGAGGTGTGAGGTGTGAGGTGAGGAGTTTTGTACGGGCGTGGTTAAACAGATCGCGGGGATTTTGAAGAAATTCGTTGACATCGCTTCGCGCCGGACTAACGATCCGGATGCCGGCTATCCGCAAGGAAGTCGAGCTCGAATGGCCTGGTCTCAACCATCGTCCGCCTGGACCCGAGTGGCCGGTACGGATGCGGCAAGAGAGCACTGGATGCGCCAGCGTGGCGCCGCTGCCCTCCCCCTCCTGACCCCCGCTCGTAGAAGCGGGGTTTGTTGTTCCAGGACCACTGAGGGGCCACCGCAGCAATGCGCATCATGATGTCCGGGAAGATTCACCGGGCCACCGTCACCGAAGCGAACCTCGACTACGAGGGTTCGATCACCATCGACCCGGACCTCATGGAAGCGGCCGGGATCCTCCCCTATGAGCAGGTAGCCGTGGTTGACGTGACCAACGGCGCCCGCCTCGAGACCTACGCCATCAAGGGCGAACGCGGCTCCGGCGAGATCTGCATCAACGGTGCAGCGGCCCACCTCTGCCACCGCGGCGACACCGTCATCATCATCGCCTACCAGCAGGTGAGCGACGCCGAGGCGCTGCACATGCAGCCCCGCAAGGTGTTCGTCAACGAGCGCAACGAGATCAAGAACGTCGAAATCGGCGATGGGTTCGCCCATCACCCCCGCCCGGCCGCGAGCGCGAAGGAACTCTCGCTGGCAGGCAGCGCCAGGGCATAGCAGGGAAGGGAACGCAGCAATGGGACGCATCTCTATCCATCAACTGAAGCAGAACAAGGCCGAAGGCAAGCGGTTCGCGATGATCACCGCCTATGACTACCCGATGGCCCGCCTCGTCGAACAGGCCGGCATCCCCATCATCCTCGTCGGCGACTCCCTCGGTTCCGTGGTCCTCGGCTACGAAAGCACCGTCCCCGTGACCATGGACGACATCCTCTATCACACGCGCGCGGTGGTTCGCGCCACGAGCAAGGCCATCGTCGTCGCCGACATGCCGTTCATGAGCTACCAGGCGAACGCCGACGAGGCGATGCGCAACGCCGGCCGCCTCCTCCAGGAGGGTGGCGCGACGGCGGTGAAGCTCGAGGGCGGCAGCCACGTCGCGCCGCTGGTCCGCCGGATGGTCGAAAGCGGCATCCCGGTGATGGGGCACCTCGGCCTCACGCCCCAGTCGGTCAACCAGTTCGGCGGCCACAAGGTGCAGGGCAAGACGCCGGCGGCGGCCGCAAAGCTCCTCAACGACGCCCGCGCCCTCGAAGAAGCCGGGGCGTTCGCGGTCGTCCTCGAAACCATCCCCGCGCCGCTCGCGCGCATGGTCACCGAACGGATCTCGATCCCGACGATCGGCATCGGCGCCGGCCCCCACTGTGACGGCCAGGTGCAGGTGCTGCACGATATGCTCGGTATCTACGACGACCGGCGCCCGCTCAAGCATGCGAAGCGGTACGCGGTCCTCGGCGAGGCCATCCGCGAGGCCGTGCGAACGTACGTCACCGAAGTCGAAGGCCAGCAGTTCCCGGGCAAGGAGCACTCGTTCGAAATGGACGAGGCAACGATGACGGAACTCGCCGCAGTCTAGAGCGCACGAATCGCCGGGCGGCGCCACGGTGGCGCCGCCGGGGGCCCCAGGAGGTCTCGATGGCACACCCCAATGACCTGCGCGATGCGCGATTCCTGCTCGATGTGGATACGCGTCCGCCGAACCCGGTGCCGCCGACCATCCTCACGAACGCGGCCGCGATGCGGCGCTGGCGGGCGGCGAACAGCGGCAGTTGCGGCTTCGTACCCACGATGGGGTACCTCCACGAAGGCCACATGGAGCTCGTCCGCCGCTCCATCGAAGAGAACCTGCACACGGTCGTCAGCATCTTCGTGAACCCGATGCAGTTCGGCCCGAACGAGGACTTTTCCCGCTACCCGCGCGACGAAGTGCGCGACCTCGCGCAGCTCTCCGCGGCAGGCGTCGATGCGGTCTACCTGCCGAACGCGAACGACATGTACCCCGAGGGCTACCAGACCTATGTCGACGTGGAGCGCGTGACGCTCCCGCTCGAAGGCGCGGCAAGGCCGGGACATTTCCGTGGCGTCACCACGGTCGTACTCAAACTCTTCAATGCCGTTGGCGCCGACCGTGCCTATTTCGGACGCAAGGACGCGCAGCAACTGCGCGTCGTGCAGCGCATGGTCCGTGACCTGGACATCGGGACGGAAGTCGTGCCCTGCCCCATCGTGCGCGAAGCCGACGGCCTGGCGATGAGCTCCCGGAACGTCTACCTCACACCGGAACAGCGTGAGGCCGCGACCATCCTCAAGCGCTCGCTCGACCTCGCCGGCGAACGCTGGGCGGCAGGCGAACGGGACGCGAACACGCTCCGC
>JBDHWA010000195.1:0-4912 GCA_039809945.1 Dehalococcoidia bacterium
TTTTGAGAAAGGCGATGGCCGAGCTCGACGTAGACCCGGCCCAACCCGCGTGCCTTCACAAAGGCAAGCAGCATGGCTGCTAACTCGACGGCAATCGCAGCGTGACGCTCTCCAACTGGCATCTCCGTCACCGCCCTCCCTGCGACGAGTTCCATGCGCCCGCCATGCTCCGGTTCAGGCAGTTCCCAGAACTCGTCGGCGGTCAGCAGCCGTTCGGTTGAGAGAGGGCTCGTGCTCATACCGCCATTCTACCAGCGCGGACCTAATCCCTCGGCAGGCCGAGGCCGCGCGTCGCGATGATGTTGCGCTGGATCTCGCTCGAACCGCTGTAGATCTGCGGCGAAACGTTCACCAGGTGGCCCTTCTCCATGTTGCCGTCCATCACGGCGTACTTTGAGTCAGGTTCGAGCGCGCCCGCCGGGCCAAGCTGGTTGACGCCGAAGTTCGTGATCTTCGCCGCCAGCTCGGTCGCGAACACCTTGATCACCGAGGCCTCGTAGTTCGCCATCCGGCCCGCTTCCTGCATCCAGGCGGTGCGGTAGCTCAGCAGGCGTCCGGTCTCGTTCGAAAGCCACATGTCGGCAAGGCGGTGGCGCAGGATGTCGCGGTACGCCCCGCCCGGCTTCCGCGCCTGCATGTCAGCGATGAGCAGTTCCAGCTGGCGCTGGTTCGCGGCAATGGAGGCCACGTTCGACCGCTCGAAGTCGAGCAGCGTCATGGCGACGTACCAGCCGTTGTTCTCTTCGCCGACGCGGTTGCGCGCAGGGACGCGGACGTCTTCGAAGAACACTTCGTTGAACTCGTGGAAGCCCGCCATGTTGACGATCGGCCGGACCTGGATGCCCGGCGACTGCATATCGACGAGAAGGAACGAGATGCCCTTGTGCTTCGGCGCGTCAGGGTCGGTGCGCACGAGGAGGAAACACCAGTCGGCGTGGTGCGCACCGGTGGTCCAGATCTTCTGTCCATTGACCACGTAGTCGTCCCCATCGCGGACGGCCCGGGTCTGCAGGCTGGCGAGGTCGCTCCCGGCGCCGGGTTCGCTGTAGCCCTGGCACCAGATGACCTCGGCGTTGGTGATACGCGGCAGGTGCTCGCGCTTCTGTTCTTCGTTTCCGTGGACGATGAGCGTCGGGCCGATCATACCGACGTTGAAGACGCGGCCGGCATCCGGTGCGCCGGCGTAGGAGAGTTCCTCGCTGAAGATCATCTGCATGATGTGGGACCAGGCCTGCCCGCCGTACTCCTTCGGCCAGGCCGGCGCCACCCAACCCTTCGCCGCGAGCTTTTTCGCGAAGGCGATCTGCTCGGGCCAGTTTTCCTGGCTGGTCGGCCGAACGGGACCGGCGCCTCTGTCCGAAGGGAGTGCCTCCGCGAGGAATGCGCGGACCTCGCCACGCAGCGCGTTATGCTCGTCAGTGAACTTGAACTCCATGCGTTGAACCTGCCCGGGACGATCTGCCGGTGAGTTTACCGCATGGTAGGAGCCCGCGCCCCGAATTCGAACCGCACGAAGACGGCATATGGCCTGCCCTTTCCTCACGCGGTACAGTGCGTTCGCCACAACTCGATCTCAGGAAGGCATAGAGATGACTGCCCCACACGCGCATGCGACCGACCGCAAACTGACCGATCAGGAGATCCTGGACCTCCGCGAGAAGGTGAAAACCTTCATGGAGTCAGATATCTATCCGAACGAGCAGTTCTTCCACCACAACAGCCCGCGCCGCAGCGAGGCCGGCGTGAAGAAGATGAAGGAACTGCAGGCCAAGACGAAGGCTATGGGCATGTGGGCGCCCCACCTGCCGGCGGAGGCCGGCGGCATGGGCATCGGCTTCATGCCCTACGTCTACATGAACGAAATCCTCGGACGAAGCCCCATCGCCCCGATGGCCTTCGGCTCCCAGGCGCCCGACTCCGGCAACGCTGAAATCCTCTGGCAGTTCGGCTCCAAAGAACTGCAGGACAAGTACATGAAGCCGCTCGTCAACGGCGACATCTACTCCTGCTACTCGATGACCGAGCCGGAAGTCTCCGGCGCCGACCCGACGAACCTCCAGACCACGGCCCGCCGCGACGGCGACGAGTGGGTGATTAACGGGCACAAGTGGTTCAGCAGCCAGGGCGAAGGCTCCACCTTCGCCATCGTCATGTGCGCCAGCGAACTCGACCAGCCGCCACATCGCCGGATGAGCCAGATCGTCGTACCGACGGATACGCCCGGCTTCGAAGTCATCCGCCCCGTCCCCGTCATGGGCGAAACGGACGGCTCTCACGCCGAAATCCGCTACAACGACGTTCGCGTCCCGATCACCAACGTCCTCGGCGAACCGGGCGGCGGCTTCCGCATCGCCCAGAAGCGCCTCGGTCCGGGGCGCATCCACCACTGCATGCGCTGGCTCGGCCAGATGCAGCGCGCCTTCGAACTCATGGTCGAATACTCGCTCACCCGCGAGGTCTACGGCTCGACGCTCTCCGAAAAGCAAACCGTCCAGAATTGGATCGCCGACTCCTACGTCGAAATCCAGGCGGCCCGCGCCCTCACCCTCAGCGCCGCCAAGAAAATCGACACGGGCGACGAAGCCCGCGTCGAGATCTCAGCCATCAAGTTCTTCGGCGCCAAGATCCTCCACGACGTCATCGACCGCGCCATCCAGGTTCACGGCGCCCGCGGCGTCTCGGGCGATACGCCGCTCGAGAGCATGTACCGCGCGGCCCGCGGCGCTCGCATCTATGACGGCCCGGATGAGACGCACCGCATGGTGGTCTCCCGCCGCATCCTGCAGAGCTTCAAGGCCGGCAACAAGTGGGACTTCGGCATCCAGTAGCAGCGAATCGCTGACCGATCGCGAGGCGGCGGGCATCCACCCGCCGCCTTGTTCCCATTCTGGAGGTAGGAATGGAGCTCGACGAACTCTCGGCGCGCCTCGAACGGTTCGCCCGGGTGAAACTCGATGACCCCGGAGCAACCGTTCGCGGCGTCCAGCCCGGCCCGGGCCACGCCGGCTTCTCGTACTTCTTCGACATCGTTTCGCACGGCCTCGAAGCCAGCTACTTCCTGCGGCTGCCCCCGCCGGGCGTGAAGCACGAGGGCACGGGCGACGTTATGCGCCAGGTCGCCGCCATCCGCGCGATGGCCGACGCGAACGTCCCCCATGCGCCGATCCTCTGGGCGAGCGCCGAGGAAGACTGGTTCGGCGACCCCTACTTCATTCAGCCCCGCCTCGACGGCGACACCCTCAAGGATGAGTGGCCGCTCCAGTTCACTGACGCTCAGCTACGGGAGATGGCTCGCGACGCGATGATCGCACTCGCCGCGATCCACAAGGTCGACCCGGCGAAAGCGCCCTACCTCGGCGAGTACTGGGGCTACGAATTCGATGTCGCCCGCTGGGACCGCTTCTACGAGCGCGCCGCCGAACAGCAGTTGCTCGCCCTCCAGCCGCGCGTCCGCCAGCTGCTGCTCGACAAGATCCCCCACGATGCCCGCATCGGCATCTACCACGGCGACTTTCAGTGGACGAACCTGCTCTATTCGGCTCAGGCGAAGCTGCTCGCCGTGATCGACTGGGAACTCTGCGGCATCGGCCCCACCCTCAATGACGTCGGCTGGATCTGCGCCTTCAGCGACCCCGACGCCTGGGCGCACGACATGAACAACCGCATGCCCCACGGGAACGAGCTGGAAGCGTTCTACCGCGATGCGTACGGCCCGGTGGAAGGCAACCTGAACTGGTTCAAGGCGCTCGCCATGTACAAGTTCGCCATCATCAGCGGCCTCAACCTCTCGCTGCACCGCCGCGGCAAACGCCACGACCCGCACTGGGAAGAGATCAAGCCTTCCATGAAGTCCAACATGGAATACGCGCTGAGAATGCTGACGGAATAGCCCGCCGTCCGTTAGCATTCACACCCTTCGGGGGTATCGTTCGATTATGGCGTCCAGGGGTGGCGGCAGTCTCCAATTTTTCAGCCCGACCCGTCAGGCGTTGCTCGCTGCCATGAAGGACCGGGGCGAAATCACCATCGACCAGCTCTCCGAAGAGACCCTCCTCTCACCCGGCGCGGTCCGCCAGCACCTGCTCGCGCTCGAAGCGCAGGGCCTCGTCAGCTACATCCGCGTGCGTGAGGGTCCCGGCCGGCCGCGCCACGTCTTCCGCCTCACCACCCAGGGCGAGGACCTCTTCCCCCAGCAGTACGCCTTCGTCGCGAACGAGGTCCTTCGCGCCCTCACCGACGAGGGCGAGGACCTCGTCGACCGCGTCTTCACCCGGATCACCGAGTCCCAGGTCAAGCTGGTCACCGAGCAGGTGAACGCCCCGGAGCGGAAGGACCGCATCGACCAGCTGGTCGACCTCCTGGACCAGTCTGGCTACTTCCCCCTGCTGGACCTGAGCAATGACCTGCCCGCAACAATCACGTTGCGCCATTGCCCGGTGTTGCGCGTGGCTTCCGAGTTCCCGCGCATCTGCGAGGTGGAGTCGCACGCGATTCGCTCGGTGTTCCCCGGCGCGGTCACCCGTACGAAGCACCGCCCCGATGGCGACGCGGTCTGCGAATACTGCATCGACTGACCGCCTGCCGACCCGACTTAGCCCGCTTGGTCCTGCTTTCGTGTCCTAAAGGACCTCGGAACGGCTGCCCTCCCCAATTAGCTTCGAGGGAACTGCCGTTCGAGGGATCAGGTGAAGTTCCACTGGTTCAATCTCATGCCGTACCCATACCTGCCGGAGGACTTCCGGCAGACGCATCGCAGCGTGTGGGTTGATGTTGATTCCCGCCTCTATGACCCGGTGAAGGGTCACGCGATTTACAACGACTACCTCGACCTGCTCGAGTTCGCCGCCGACCTCGGGTTCGATGGCATCGGCGTCAATGAGCACCACGCGAATGCCTACGGCCTGATGCCGTC
>JBDHWA010000196.1:0-4892 GCA_039809945.1 Dehalococcoidia bacterium
TTCGAACCCGGCTCATCGCGCGAACCCTACCACGGGGAGCGCGCGCAGGGTCAATGCGAAAAAGACCCAAAGAATTGCTAGCTTTGGTGATCGATAGCCCCTATACTGCGCACCGGTGGCATACGGAGGCTTTCGCTTGAGCGCTACAGCGAACTACCGGGCGGAGCTGACTGCCCGTCTGCGCGCCGTCACTGAAGACATCGGCTGGATTATCCGTGGCACGGCCATCGAACAGGCGGCCTACAAACCGGCCGACTACGAATGGTCCATGCACGAGCACCTCTCCCACCTGCGGGACATGGAGCAGCAGGTCTACCTGCCCCTCCTGCGCTGGGCCACCGTGCCCGACATGCTCGACCCGCTCGACTACAGCCGGAAGCAGTGGCACGACCAGCGCTACCGGCCAATGGAGTCGCTCGAGGGCATGTACTCGGACCTCCAGCGCATCCGCGAGGAAGAACTCGCCATCTTCCGGGACCTGAACGACCTGACCTGGGTGAAGATGCACAACGAGTCCCGCTGGGGGCCTGTCACCTGCCAGTGGATCGCCGAGTTGATGTACCGCCACGCGCTGGACCATCTGCAGTGCATGATGGCGCTGAAGCAGGACCTTAACCTCGCGACACTTCAGCCGCCGCCCATTATTGTTGGTGGATACATCGGCGGAAGGGTCTGAATTTGCCGCTCCGAAGCATTGTTTCCGTGCCGGCCAATGGGCCGGGGTTAGAAGACGCCCTCGCCAGCCAGGCGGACGCGCTCCTCTTTACGCTGGCCGACGACGATTGCCCGGTGGCCGAGCTGCGCGCGGCGGCCGTCGCCGGCATCGCGAAGGCGGCCGAAGCCGGCAAAGCAGCACTCGTCACGGTCAACCACCCGCGTACCCGGCTCACCCGCGAGGACATCGAGGCGGTTGTCTCGCCGAACCTTGCGGGCGTCCTCGTTCCCCACGCGGTCGAACCACAGGACGTGCGGGACCTCGCCGTGCTCCTGCGCGAATTCGAACTGAAGGCCGGGGTCGAACCGGGGGACACGCTCGTCTTCCCGGTGGTCGATACGGCGCGCGGGCTGGTGCGCTGCGGCGACATCGCAGGCGCTGCCCCGCGCGTGGGCGGCATCGTCTTCCATTCGCGCAACTACGCGCACGACATCGGCGCGCGGGACGAACAGAAGGGCGATCGCCTCGCCTACGCGCGCGGCCAGGTGGTGGCGACGGCGCGGGCCCTCGGCGGACTGCCGCTCGTGGTCTGCGACGGCCTCGAGCTGGTCTACCTCTCACAGTACGGCTTTGCCGGCGCGATCCTGCCCGACGGCCGGATGACGCCCTCGGCGAACGCCGCCTTCACCCCGCACGATGCGGTGCGCGAGCAGGCGCAACAGGCGCTGGAGAAGTTCGAACGGGCGCGCGAAGAGGGCCTCTGGGTAGCGCGCCACGGCGGCAAGGTGGTCGACACGGCAGCAGCGAAGCGAGCCCGCCGGATCATCGGCTAAACGCCCCGCCCGCTCTCGGAGGACCTCAGCCGATGTGCGAGGTGTGGCGGCTCCACAGCTTCAGCGTTTCGCGGACCCGGTCCACGGTCCCGTCGGCGATCGTGGCATCGTTGAGGACGCAGTCGCTCAGGTGTTTTTCGAGCACGAGGACGCTGGCGCTTTCGAGGCCAGAGCGAGCGGCGAGCAACTGTGTCAACACGTCCTCGCAGCAACGCCCGTCTTCGAGCATATTGCGCAGGCCACGGATCTGACCCTCAACGCGAGCGAGGCGGTCCAGCAGCTTCTTGGTTTCTTCTGGTGTCATGAGGTTGCTCCTGCTGTTGACAAGCATACCCCATGGGGGTATCGTGTGGCTATAGCGCAATGGCCCGTGGATCAGGGCCATGAAAGGAAAACCAAACAATGTCCGACGTCCGTGAAGTAACCGATGCGACCTGGGAAGCCGATGTCCTGAAGTCTGATCTTCCGGTCCTCGTCGACTTCTGGGCGCCGTGGTGCGGCCCGTGCCGCATGGTCGGCCCGATCGTCGAAGAGCTCTCGCAGGAGTACAAGGAGAAGGTCAACTTCTTCAAGATGAACACCGACGAGAACGCCAACGTGCCCACCCAGCACGGCATCCGCAGCATCCCCTCGCTGCTCATCTTCAAGGGCGGCGAACTGAAGGGCACCGTCGTCGGGTTCCGTCCGAAGAGCGACATCAAGAAGCGGATCGAGGAAGCTCTCGCCTGAACCCCGGCGTAAGCCGTATTCGCACACATTCGAAAGGCCGGGGGCATGCCTCCGGCCTTTCCTTCTGATTGGAGCGTTCCGTGGTTGACACGTTTGATATCGCCATCGTCGGTGGCGGCGGGGCGGGCCTGACCGCCGCACTCTACGCAGCGCGCGGCATGCGCTCGACGATCGTCTTCGAAGGCAACGTGACCGGCGGCCAGATTGCCACGACCGACCTCGTCGAAAACTATCCCGGTTTCCCTGAGGGCATCAACGGCTTCGACCTTGCCCAGAACATCCTGCGCCAGGCCGAGAAGTTCGGCGCGCGCGTGGAGTACGCCCTCGTCGATTCGCTCACCCGGCTCAATACCGGAAGCTTCGAACTCGTCGCCGACGGAAACATGTACCGCGCGCGGTCGGTCATCGTCACCGCCGGGGCTGACTACAACAAGCTCGGCGTCCCCGGCGAGGCCGAATTCGTCGGCAAGGGCGTGAGCTACTGCGCCACCTGCGACGCCGCCTTCTTCGGTGGCCAGGACGTTATCGTGGTCGGCGGCGGCGACGCGGCCCTCGACGAGGCGCTGTTCACCACGCGTTACGTGAAGTCGGTGACCATCGTCCATCGGCGCGACACCCTGCGCGCGAGCGGCATCCTCCAGGACCGGGCGAAGGCGAACCCGGCCATCAGCTTCCTCCTCGACACCACGGTCGAACGGATCGAAGGCAACGGGGGCGTGGAGCGGGTGGTCCTGAAGAACGTAAAGACGGGCGAGCTCTCGGAACGGAAGACGGCGGCGGTCTTCATCTTCATCGGCCAGACGCCGAACAGCCACCTGCTCAAGGGCATGGTCGAACTCGACGCGGGCGGCCACGCAATCGTCGACCTCTCGATGAAGACGTGCGTCCCGGGGCTGTTTGTCGCGGGCGACCTTCGCACGCAGGCGGCGCGGCAGCTCATCAGCGCGGCCGGCGACGGCGCGACCGCAGCCATCTCAGCCGAGCACTACCTGCAATCCCTGGGGTAAGCGCCTACTCCGGCGGGAGGTCCTTGGCCAGGGCTTCATAGCGCCGGGCGTACCTGCCGACGTCCGGCGCGGATCCCATGGCGGCATCGACTTCCGCGCCGTACTTCGCCTCCGCTTCGTCGATCTGGTCGCTGAGCGTCTTGTGGCGGACAAACTTGCTGACGATGCGGCGCATCTCGTGGCCCGGTTCATTGCCGGCATCCCTGCACGGGGGCGGGATGACCTCGGCCATCATCGTGCGGCTGAACACCTCGTCGCGGCTGCCGCATTTCGCGCACATGAACTCGTAGAGTGGCATGGCGGCATGGTAGCCCGTCCGGGTTGGCGGCGCCACGCCCCTACAGGATGGGCAGGTACTCGGCCAGCTCGAACGCCGAAATGTGGCGGCGGTAGCGCTCCCACTCGATCTTCTTGTTCTTGATCAGCGATTCGAACACGTGGCTGCCGAGCGCCTCGCGCAGGAACGGCGACGCCTCCGCGACCTCGATGGCCTCGATCAGGCTGCCCGGCAACGTGCGGATGCCGCGCTCTTCGCGGTCCGCCGCCGTCAGTTCGAAAACGTTCTCCTCCACCGGCGGCGGTGGCTGGCGCTCGTTCTCGATGCCGTCGAGCCCGGCGGCCAGCATGACCGCGAACGCCAGGTATGGGTTGCAGGCCGGGTCCGGCGACCGGTACTCAATGCGCGTGTGGGTTTCGGCGCCGGGCTTGTATTCCGGGATGCGGATGAGGTCGCTGCGGTTGCGGCGGGCCCAGCTCATGTAGACGGGCGCTTCGAAGCCGGGCAGCAGGCGCTTGTAGCTGTTCACCCACTGGTTCGTAACCAGCGTGATGGCCGGCGCATGGTGAAGCAGCCCGGCAATGTAGCCGCGGGCCACCGCGCTCAGGTGGTACGGGTCATCGGCGTCGAAGAACGCGTTCCGTTCGCCCTTGAAGAGCGACTGGTGGACGTGCATTCCGGAGCCGTTCTGGTCGGCCACCGGCTTGGGCATGAAGGTGGCGTAGACACCGTTGGCGGCAGCGATCTCCTTGACCACCAGGCGGTAGGTCATCGCCGCGTCCGCCATGGTCAGCGCGTCGGTATAGCGCAGGGCGATCTCGTGCTGGCTGGGGGCCACCTCGTGGTGGCTGTACTCCACCTCGATGCCCATCGCTTCCAGGGTGAGCACGGTCTCGCGGCGGAGGTCACTGCCTGAATCGGAGACCTGGTCGAAGTAGCCGCCGCGGTCCAGTTGCTCCGTCCCGGAGGAGTCCTTGAAGTAGAAGTACTCGAGTTCAGGGCTGACATAGAACGTGTAGCCGAGGTCGGCGGCGCGCTTCAGCTGGCGCTTGAGTACGTAACGCGGGTCGCCCTCGAAGGGATCCCCATTCGGATGGTAAATGTCGCAGAACATGCGGCCGACGCCCGATTCGCGTGGGCGCCACGGCACGAGCTGGAAGGTCGCCGGGTCGGGCAGGGCGATCATGTCCGACTCATCGATGCGGGCGAACCCTTCGATGCTGGAGCCATCGAAGCCCATGCCGCCTTCGAGCGACTTCTCCAGCTCTTCGACCGTGATGGCGAAGCTCTTGAGCGCGCCCACGATATCGGTGAACCAGAGCCGGACAAACTTCACGTCGTTCTCGCGGCAGGCGGAAATGACGTAGTCAGCGGATTCGCTCATCGCAACC
>JBDHWA010000197.1:0-4844 GCA_039809945.1 Dehalococcoidia bacterium
GAGGGTTGAGGTTCCGTTTCCGGGACATCAGGTGATGGCGGGGAATCGGAACCGGGTGGTTAGCCGTCGAAGCCGGCGGCTTCGGCGAGGTCGAGGGTGGTGGTGTAGGCGACGCGACCGGCGCCGGCGGCTGGGGCCGGGTCGGCGCGGTAGTCGACGGCGAGGCCGACGATGCGGCGGGTTGCGTCTTCCAGTCCGTCGAGGGGGTTGAGGTTCCAGCGGAAGGCGACGGGGTCGAAGAGCTCGAGGCCCGGGTGAAACGGGACGACGGCGCGGCCGCGAGGCTCCAGCTGCAGGGCGCGTTTGCGGGCGTTGTCGGCGCGGGTGGTGGCGGCGGTGTTGGTGGTGGCGTCCAGGTCACGGACGAGCTGGGCGGCGGGGCCGACGCTGAGGATGTCGACGTAGCCGTCGGCGCCGAGGCGGGCGGAGTCGGCGTAGCGGTCGGGACCCTGCAGGCGGAAGAGGTTTGGTGCGAGCTGGTCGGCGAGTTGGAGGTCGAGCAGGGGGTAGGCTGCGCCGGTGCCTCGGCCGAGGGCGAAGATGGGTGCGCCGGAGGTGTCGACGGGGACGGTGCAGATTTCAAGGCCGCCGGAGCCGAAGGCTGGGCGGACAAAGTCGGGTGTGACGGCGAGGAGGCGTTGAAGGGTGGTTGAACCCTTCTCGCCGGCGGCGATGGCGAAGGCGGGGGTGTCGGTGGTCCAGGCGGTGGAGGGTGCGAAGCCGCCGGAGGCGGCTGAGACTTCAAGGCCGGCGAGAGCGGCGACGCGCTGGAAGGTGTTGCCGCGGGTGGTGCCTGCGGGTGCAGTCCAGGCGGCGAGGGCACGGTAGCGGTCCATGGCTTCCCATGGGCCGCTAGCCTCGATGATGAGGCGGTGACTGCCGGGGCCGATCTGGTCGGTGATGCGGTGGATGTTGGCGCGGAGGAAGGTGGCGTACTCGGCTCCGGCTGAGGTGTGGTAGCCGAGGGAGACGAGGACGTCGCGGCCGACGTCGATGCGGAAGTCGGCTGAGGGGTGAAAGCGTGCGTTGCCGTCGTGGTTGTCGAGCTCGAGCCGGAGGCTGAGGGAGCCGGGCGTGAGGCGGTAGGAGAGTGCGAGGATGCGGGCTGAGATGTCGTAGGAGGGCGGGTGCTGGGAGACGAGGCCGTAGGCGGAGCCTGCGATCCAGGTGAGGTTGTAGGTGCCGTCATCGAAGTGTGCGAGTGCGGCTCCGTGGGTGGTGTCGATCCAGGGGACGGGGCGAGGTTCCGACCAGAGGCCGATAGGGCCGGGAGAGAGGGAGTGGGCGAGCTGGACGGTCTGGCTGGGGACGTTGCCGGCTTCGGTGCGCTGGAAGGTGGCGAAGGCGTAGCCGTCGAAGTCGACGATAGAGGGGTAGGCGAAGGTGAGTGTAGAGGCTGGGTCTGCCTCGGTGATGGTGTGGAGGGTTGACCAGGCGTTGGGGGCGTAGAAGGTGTCTCCCATGCGGACAGCCCAGGCGGTGGGGGCGAGGGATGTGGCGGCGAGGCCGGTGACGGCGAGGAAGTAGTCGGCGCGCCAGTAGGCGGCGAGGCCGGTGAGGTTGGCGACGCTGGACGAGCGGGTCCAGTTGGTGCCGGAGGCGGCCCATGTGCCAGCGGTGCGGCGGATGCGGTTGAGGGTGGTGGATGTGCCGATGACGTAGAAGACGCAGGCGTCGCCGGAGTCGTCGAAGGCGAGTGCGACGGCTCCGATGTTAGAAGCCTCGGTGACGATGGTGGTGGCGGCGGACCAGGTGAGGCCGTCGGCGGAGGTGCGGAATTTGAGGGCCGTACCGTCACCATAGGCGACGGCGAAGACGGCGGCTGTGGGGTCGTAGGCGAGCTGGAAGCCCTGGCCTGCGGAGATAGTGTCGAGGTTCGTCCAGGCGCCGGAGGGGTAGGGGGTAGAGAAGTCGAGGGCGGTGCCGTTGGAGCGGACAGCGACGAGCTTGGTGCGATCGGTGGCTTTGACGGCGAGGGAGAGTTGGGTATCGGCGGAGCCGTTGGCGCCGAGCCAGGAAGCGGTGAGGACGGGGACGTTGAAGCGGTAGGGCTGGACGGAGGCGGCGATAGCGGGCTTACGGCGAGGGTCGCGGATGGCGGCTTGGAGGGTGCTGGTGAGAGTGAGCATCGCGGGACAAGGGTGTTTTCCTGCGAACCCGACGGCGAAGGGAGGGTTGTCACCAGGGTTCGGACAAAACCACTCAGCAGTTGCGCCGGGCGGGCGGCTCCGTGCGCGAATTCCCCGCCACAGGCTTGCCGCTTACCCTTGGTGAGCTATGGAGCCAGAGAGCCGCTATTACTATTCGCAACGACTGAAGATGCACTACGTGGTCTGGGGCGATGAGGCGAAGCCGCCGCTCATCCTCGTCCACGGCACGCGCGACCATGCCCGCAGCTGGGACCGGACAGCCCAGGCCCTGGTCGACCGCTACTGCGTCTACGCGCCGGACCTTCGCGGCCACGGCGATTCGGCATGGGCCCAGGGCGGGAACTACTCGATCATCGATTACGCCCTCGATATCCACGCGCTCGGCGAGGAGATCGGGCGCGGACCGTACACCATCATCGGGCACTCGCTCGGCGGCGGCGTCACCCTCCAGTACGCTGGCACGTTCCCCGAGAAAATCAGCCGGCTCATCACCATCGAGGGCCTCGGCGGCCTGGGCTGGGCGCGTGAACGAAGGCCCGCGCATGTCCGCATGCGCTCCTGGGTGGAGAGCATGAAGGGCCTCGAAGGGCGCCGCCTCCACGTCTACGCCAGCATCGATGAGGCCACGCAGCGGATGCGCGAAGCGAACCGCCACCTCACGCCGGAACTGGCCCGCCACCTGACCGAGCACGGCGTCCGCAAGGTGGAAGGCGGCTACACGTGGAAGTTCGATAACTACACCCACGCCGGTTCGCCCTACGAGTTCAACATGGAAGACGCGCGCGACCTCTGGAACCAGATTCGCTGCCCGCTGCTCGTGATCTGGGGCAAGGAGAGCTGGGGCAACCGCTCCGGCGTCGTCGACCTCAGCGCCTTCCACGATGTCCGCTCAGTGGAGGTAGCGAACGCCGGCCACTGGGTGCACCACGACCAGTTCGAGGTCTTCATGGGTCACGTCAACGGGTTCCTCAATGACTAAGCGCCGCATGCTGCTGGCCGTTGCCAGCGTGGCCCTGCTCGCGGCCGGCGCCGTCTTCGCGGCCTGTGGCGGAGACGACGACGACAGCGGCTCAGAACCAACCACGGCAGCCACCAAAGCCGCGCCGACCAGCGCCGGCGTCACCGGCAACGGCTCGCCGCAATCGGCCCTCGGGAAGAAGATCAACCAGGCGAAGATCCCGGAGGACCTCGCGAACGGCCAGGCCATCGGCAAGGCGGATGCGAAGGTCGTCGTCGAAATGTACGAGGACTTCGGCTGCCCGCACTGCCTCGACTTCACCGCCTCGATCGAACCGGTGCTGATGGACGAGTACGTGGCTACCGGGAAGGTGCAGCTCGTTTACCGCTACTTCCCGCTCCACCAGATCACTGCGGCGGCGGCCATCGGCGCGTACTGCGCGGGCGAACAGAACCAGTTCTGGGCGTACCACCGGGTGCTCTTCATCGCCCAGGCCGAAGCAAACGAACGCAAGGGGCCTTCGCTCAACCAGGCGTTCGCACCTGACAGCCTCAAGCAGTTCGCCAGCGACCTGAAACTCGATACCGCGAAGTTCGGCGACTGCATTTCGAGCGATAAGGCGGTGTCCGCAGTCCAGGCCGACCTCAAGTCGGCGAATGACCTGAACCTGCCGGGCACGCCGTCGTTCGTGATTAACGGGAAGGTGACCGATGGCCCCGCGAGCGCGGCAGAGTGGCGTAAGCTCCTCGACGGTCTGCTGAAGTAGGGGCCCGTACTGCACAGGTGATACCGGCTGGTATAATCCTCCCCCAAACGGGAGGCGCCTTTTGCAGTACGAAACCCTTGACTACCGCCCGGGGCGAGTAGCCCGGCTCATCCTCAACCGGCCGGAGAACCTCAACGCCCAGAGCCGGCTCATGCTCCGGGAAATCGGCCAGGCCATCGACGAAGCCTGCCGGGACAGCGATGTCCGGGTCATCGTCGTCTCCGGGGCGGGCCGGCACTTCTCGGCCGGGCATGACCTGAAGGAGATGGCCGGGGTTCACGAGGAAGAGACGACGGCCCAGCACTACGAGCGTCTCCGCCACGTCTACATCGATGACCACCTGAGCTGGCGCAACGCGACCAAACCCACCATCGCCATGGTCCACGGCTACTGCCTCTGGGGCGGGTGGATGGTCGCCTCGGCGATGGACGTGCTCTTCGCCTCCGAGAGCGCGGTCTTCCTCGCCAACCCGAACCCGTCGGACTTCTGGGCGCTGCCGTGGGACATGCCCCCGAAGAAGGCGAAGGAGATCGTCTTCGAACACCGCGTCCTGACGGCGCGCGAGGCCTGCGACTTCGGGTTCGTGAACCGCGTGTACCCGGACGACCAGCTGGAGGCCGAGACCCTCGCCTACGCCGAGCGCGTCGCCGACAACGACCCGGCGATGGTCCAGGGCGCGAAGTATGCCATCAACCAGACGCTCGACCACATGGGCTACAGCACGTCGGTGACGAGCGCGCTGCATGGCAGTGCCCTCTTCTCCTTCGCCCGCAACCCGAGCGAGATGTACCGCTATTCGAACTTCAAGAGCGCGCTCAGCAATCCCCATACGAACCGCATCCAGAGCGCCCTCGCGCGGTTCAGGGAAGACCAGGCGAAAGACCAGTCCTCGTCCGCGAGTTAGCCGGCGTCTGAAGGAAGCACAGACGCCGTGGGCCCCTTCGTGCTGAGGCGAAGGGGCCCACCTTTC
>JBDHWA010000198.1:0-4809 GCA_039809945.1 Dehalococcoidia bacterium
GGTTGCCGCATGCCCGTCATAGGCACCGCCGGCCATGTCGACCATGGCAAGAGCATGCTCATCCAGGCGCTCACCGGCATCGACCCGGACCGCCTGCGCGAGGAGAAGGAGCGCGGCCTCACCATCGACCTCGGGTTCGCCTGGCTGACGCTGCCGTCCGGCCTCGAAGCAGGCGTCGTCGATGTTCCCGGGCATGAGCGGTTCATCAAGAACATGCTCGCCGGCGTCGGCGGCGTCGACCTCGCGCTCCTCGTGGTCGCCGCGGACGAAGGCCCTCGGCCCCAGACTGCCGAGCACCTGGCCATCCTCGACCTCCTGGAAATCCCCGCTGGCCTCGTTGTCATCACCAAGTGCGACCTGGTCGAAAGCGACTACGCCGACCTCGTCGAGGCCGAACTGGAGGACACCCTGCGCGGCTCCCGCCTCGAAGGCGCGCGTGTGCTGCGTGTCTCCGCCCTCACCGGCGCGGGCCTCGACGAACTGCGCGCCGCCATCGATGCCGCGCTCGCCGGCCTGCCCGGCCGCCGCGACGTTGGCCGCCCCCGCGTGCCGGTCGACCGCGCGTTCTCCATCCAGGGCTTCGGGACGGTCGTTACCGGCACCCTGACCGACGGGTGGCTGCGTGCCGGCGACGAGATGGAGCTCTTTCCCGATGGCATCAAGTGCCGCATCCGAGGCCTCCAGCGCCACCGTACGAAAGTTGAGACGGTTGGCCCGGGAACGCGCGTTGCTGTGAACCTCTCTGGCGTGCACCACGAGGAGATCCGGCGCGGGATGGTGCTCGGGCGGCCCGGCAGCATCCCGGTGGCGCGAAGCGTCGTCGCGCGGCTCCGCGGCAGCCGCATCCTCGAACACCCCCTGCAGCACGACGCTGAAGTGACCGTGCTCGCGGCCACCGCGCAGGCGCAGGCCCGCGCCCGTCTGCTCGATGCTGAAGCGCTCCTCCCGGGCGACGAGTGCTGGGCGCAGTTCGCCCTCGAAACACCGATCGCCCTGCTTCCCGGTGACCACCTCATCGTCCGCAGTCCCGATGAGACGATCGGCGGCGGCCCGGTGGTGAATCTGAACGGCCGCCGCTTGCGACGGCACCACGAGCCGACGTTGCGCGCGCTCGAATTGGCCCTCAGTGGGACACCCGAAGACCGCGCGCTCGAATACCTCGCGGCCGGCCCGCGGACGCTTGCCGAACTGGCAACGGCCCTCGGCCTCGAACCCGCCGGGGCCACAGCACTCGTCGCAACGCTGGAAGACGCTGGCGCCGTGCTGACAGCCGCTGGCCGGACGTACAGCGTGACGTGGCTCGAAGGCGCCCAACGGAGGCTGGATGGCGAAGTCGCCGGGTTCCTCGCCGCGAACGCCCTTCGCCGGGCAGCGCCGCGAGAGCACCTTCGCCGCGCGCTTGGTCTTGAGCCCGCCGAGTTTGAGCTGGTCATCCAGCGCCTTGTTTCGGCCGGCCGACTGGAAGAACGGGGCAGCGGTCTCGCCCCTGCGGACTTCGAACCGGCGCTCTCCGAGGTGCAGTCCGCCGAGGTCGACACCTTCCTCCGGGCCCTGCGCGCGAACCCTTACTCGCCGCCGACGGACCGTCTGCCCGAACCGGCGCTGCTGGCTTTCCTCGCGGAGCGTGGAGATATCGAAGACACGGGCGCGGGCGTCGTCTTCGCGGCCGAAGCATTCGCCGGAATGGTGGAGCGCGTCCGCGGCCACTTCGCCGCGAACCCAACCCTGTCACTGGCCGAGACGCGCGACCTTTTCGGGACGAGCCGGAAGTACGCCCAGGCGTTCATCGAACACCTCGACGCCCTGCGCATCACGCGCCGGAACGGTGATACACGGATGCTGCGGTAGGCTCAGGCCGGCTCGGCAGCGAGGTCGTCGTCCTGCTTGCCGCGGATCCGCCGCATGAACTTCCCGATGTCGTTGTTCTCCCAGGCCACCACGAGCTGCGACGCAATGCCGATGCTCGAGTACGTCCCGGTGACAATGCCGACGAGGAGCACGAGGAGGAAGTTCCGGATCGTGTCGCCGCCGATGAGCATCATCGCGAGCACCGTCAGCACCACCACGAACGAGGTGTTGATCGAACGCGCGAGGGTCTCGGTCATACTCGCGTTGACGGCTTCTTCGAACGGGATGTAGGGGTCGACTTTGAGGGTCTCGCGAATCCGGTCGAACACCACGATGGTGTCGTGCACCGAGAAACCGATGACCGTGAGGATCGCTGTGATAAACGCCGTGTCGACTTCGACCCCGTGGAACTCCCCGAGGAACGCGAACAGGCCGAGGATGATAAACGCGTCGTGCAGGACGGCGATGATAGCGGCGGACCCGTACAGCCATGGCTTCGGCAACGACCGGAAGGCGATCGAGATGTAGATGAGGATGGCGATGGCCGCGACGATGACGGCGAACGTAGCATTCCGCGCGATCTCCGTGGACACCGTCTCCGACACGGTCGAGAAGTTCGTCCGCGTCACCGCCCCGAAGCGTTCGCGAAGGCCATCTTCGATGGTGTTGATCTCACCGGGCTGTTCTGGGCCTTCGGCAGAGTCCAGCGCGGGCGAGTTCTGCAGTTCGCCCGTGTGGACCAGGTAGGTGTTCGGCCCGGCGCCCTGCACGCGCGCCTCCGGATGCCCGAGCTGATGCATGGCGTCGCGAAGCTCGCCCTGGTTCACTTCGCGTTCGGTGAACTGGACCGTGAACGACGAGCCCGAGGTGAACTCGATGCCGGGCTTGAGTCCCCAGAGCACCAGCGCCCCGGCGGCGATGAGGAAGAGCACGATGGAGATGGTGAGGTACCACCACCGCTTGCCAGCAAAGTCGAGCATTATTCCTCCGCGGTGGCGGGTGCAGCCCGCCGGCTGGTGGTTGCGGTGCGCTTCACCTCTTCCGCGTTGAACAGGAAGTGGCTGCGAGCGAGCGGCGTCCCGAGAACCATCTTGAGGAACGTCCTCGTCACCGTGATGGCCGAGAACATGCTGATTCCGACGCCGACCGCGAGGGTGAGAGCGAAGCCCTTGACCACGCTGGCGCCGAACTGGTTGCCGAACCAGAAGAGGATGAAGCAGGTGATCAGCGTCGAGACGTTCGAGTCCCGGATCGAGGTCCACGCGCGGCGGAAGCCGATATCAATGGCGGCGTTGAGCGTGCGGCCCCGGCGTAACTCCTCTTTCATACGTTCGAAGATAAGGATGTTCGCATCGACGGCGATGCCGATGGAGAGCACGAATGCGGCGATGCCGGAAAGCGTTAACGTCACCGGCCAGAGCTTGAACACCATCAGCGTGATGGAGGTGTAGACGAGAAGCGCTGCCGAAGCCAGCACGCCCGGCAACCGGTAGTACAGGATCATGAAGAGCATGACGGCGATGAGGCCGACCTGGCCCGCCCGCACCGATTCCAGCACCGAGTCTTCGCCGAGCGTCGCGCTCACTTCCGAGCTCTGGATGATCTTGAGCGGGATAGGCAGGGCGCCGGCGTTGAGCTGCTTCGAGAGGTTCTTCGCCTCCGAGAAGCTGGCCTGGCCCGTGATCTGGCCTGTGTCGGAGATGACCCCCTGTACCGAAGCCTGGGAGAGGACCTGGTCGTCGAGCATGACCACGAGGTAGTTTCGCGGGTCGCTGCTCGGGTACTGGAGGGCCTTCGTTGTGATCTGGCGCATGAGGTTCGAGCCGCGGCCCGTCGTCTCGAAGACAACCGCGAAGGTTGTGCCCTGGCGCGCCGGGTAGGTGTTGTTCTTCAGGTCCGAACCAGTCATTGCGACGGTCTTCCCGTCGATCACGCCGGTGGCCGGCACAAGCTGCTGGCTGTCGTCGTACACCATGAACTTCAGCGAAGCGGTCTTGCCGATGAGGTTCTGGGCGTCGGGAAGGGAGAGGCCCGGAACCTGCACGCTGATGCGGTTGCCGCTCGTCTTCTGGATTTCGGCTTCACTCACGCCGAATTCGTTCACGCGCCGCTCGACGACTTCCTTGGCGCCGTTCAGCGCTTCGTTCACATCGCCTTCGTAGTCGGCCGGCGGATCGGCCTGCAGCACCATGTAGGCGCCGCCGCGAAGGTCAAGGCCGAGGCGCATCGTTTCGCGTTCCCAGCTGCCGATCTTGAGACCGCGCCCCTGGGGCCAGAACTCGCCCGGCAGGTACCGGTCAGGCTGGCTTGGCCAGACGACGATGACGCTGAACGCGGTCAGCGCCAATACGAAGAGGAAGAGCAGGACGTTGGTGGTACTACGCACTGGTGTGGGAAACCTCGCCGGGCGCGGCCTCGGTTGGGGATGCTGGTGATTCTTCCGGTTCGAGCGTGCTCAGGCGGCGCGCAACGGCGTCGGTCAGGGCCCGTACGCGCACCCCGGGAGCAATCTCGAGGATCAGTTCCGTCGGACCGTCTACGGGGACAACGACGTCTTTCACCTCGCCGATGAGCCCGCCGGTCGTCACGATTTCGTCGCCCACCTGGAGCTGGCGGACGGCCTTGCGGCGCGACTTCTGCTCCTGGAGGACCGGGCGAAGAAGGAAGAAGTAGAAGGCGATCACCGCGAAACCGGTGTAAAAGATCACCTGCCACATTGCAGTCATGGCGGGAACTCCTGCTCGGGCCCCGGGCCTTCTACTCAGCGGCTTTCAGGGTCTCCAGGACCGAGCGTGCCAGCGCAAGTGCCTCGGGCTTCGTCGAGACGGCCCCTTCGAGTTGGGCTCGGCGAACCGATGTTAGGACAGCCCCTAACAAGCGTCCACCGGGCAGGTCAAGCTCAGCGATGAGGTCATCGCCCGTGACGAGCGGCGCTTCCCCCTCTTCGCTTGCCGCGTAAGC